>JACCSM010000338.1 GCA_013698525.1 Rubrobacteraceae bacterium | reverse complement strand
GTACCAAGCCAAGGGGAGGGCGAAGCACGCTACGAGATCTCCGGCGCAACGCGTTGGCCCGAGCACCAACGGGACCTCTTCCTTCTACTTTGTCCCCTATCCCCCAACCTCGTAGAAAGGATGTTCTCCGAAGTTTGAATCCAGAACGTTGAATGAGAAGCCTCTCCGACCGCTAGGATGCCGTGGTACGGACCGCTCTGGCGACAGGATGACCACAACGTTTGGTATCACCGAATAAAGATGCGTAAGGAGGGATATACCTAGCTCCTGCGGGGCAGCAGCCTTCAACGCCACCTAGCTCAGTACCAGCTCCACCTCCGAGACTCCTCCGGTAAGTTGGACGCGAAACCTAACCTCTAGCGGACTTGTAGTTAAGAAACTCCGTAAGGGCCAGGTCGAGCAGTAGCACTTCAGCGAGCAAGGCCCGCACGTTTCTCGTCTTCAGTATGCGGACCAGCTGCGAGATGGGCTCGAGACGCAAGAGGGGGGACCTTCTTGCGCAGGTAGGCGATCGCGGTCCCGAGCAGGCAGAGCAGAAGGACCGGGGGCCTCCCGTGGCGGTTCGAGAGCTCGCCGAGGTAAGGGCCACCGACGAACTGCATCGCGGCTTAGAGGGAACCGAGCAGGCCGACGAGCACTGCGCCAGAAGCGTACAGGCCGGCGTAGAAGGGCAGCAAGGGCACCACGATGCCGTACCCGATCATATCCACGAACACCGTGACGAACAGGAACACGAGCGGCGACCGGCGGCGCCACCCGTCCGATGTCACGCCGTCTCCCTGATCTCCATCAGCAGCCGCATCTCCTCGATCATCTCGCCGATGGCGGCTCCCGGTTCGGCATAGATGGGAAGTCCGAACTCGACCCTGGCGTCCACGTTGCGCAGGGCCGGGACGAGCACCTGGAGCGTGGCGGCGAGCCACTCGCGGTCGCGCCTGCGGCGGCGCAGGTGGATCAGGGGGTTCCGCAGGGCCGAAGGTGAGATCACACCGCTGACCACGACGGGTACGACCGCGAGTCCTGGTGTGAGGCGCGCAAAGAGGTCGGCGCTCGAGGACCAGTGATCCAGGGCTTCGACGGCGCCGGGCAAGATCGCAGGGTCGGGCTCGATCCTGCCCCCTGGGAACGTGAGTACGGCGCCGCCGCCCCGCAGGTGCCTGGCCGCCGCCCGCGCGGCCCCCGAGAGTCCTGCTGAGGTCTCCCCGATGGTCAGAAGGTAACGTGAAGTATTCGGGAGGGTTTCGAGAAATGGGCGGTCGGCGGCGATCACACGCAGGTCGTCCCTCGGCGTCGCCGCGAAGAGGGCGACGGCGTCTGCGAGGCCAGGATGGTTGGAGACGAGGAGCAGCGGTCCCCCGCGCGGTACATTCTCCTGACCCTCGATGCTGGTGTTGCGCGAAAGCCTTTTCAGCGCCCACGCCCCTCCCGCCCCGAGGCCAGACTCGCCG
Source organism: Rubrobacteraceae bacterium (assembly GCA_013698525.1). Taxonomy (GTDB): domain Bacteria; phylum Actinomycetota; class Rubrobacteria; order Rubrobacterales; family Rubrobacteraceae; genus Rubrobacter_D. Next base: position 1,429 of record JACCSM010000338.1, on the reverse strand, counting down.
ACTATTCTGTCGTAGGTCAGGATCTGGCGCGCCAGACGCCGGGCTGGTATGCGCGAGATAGACTCCATTACCGCGCGCCCGTAGCTTACCTCGCCCAGACCGAAGGCGGAGATAAGGTCGTCCACACATAGCTGTGTGAGACGTTCGAGATGATCGTCGCTCCCCGAAGAAGCGTGGAGCTCCTCGGTTGCGGTCGGCAGTTGGGAGACGCTATCCAAATCGCTCCCCCGTGTCCCCATCTATACCTTCACCGTCAGGTAAGGCGGTATCCGTGAGCCCTATGGCCACCACGTGTGCCACCCTTTCGCTTGCCCCAAACGATAGTCGGGGCGCCTCCACGTCACCTGTTAGTACGTACGGGCCGCAAGTGCGGTTCGGGTACCGCTATGAGGATACCCTATAGTTTGCACGCCTAGCTTCCCGGTTCGGCTTCGCGGCGGCGCAGGATCTCGACGGCCGAGCCGGCGAGTACGGTGTCGTCGAGCCTGACGTGGGGCTTGGCAACCCTCACCTTTACGGCTTCGACCACGGGATGTTCGCCGAGCGTGCCCGCGGCGATCCTCTGTGCCAGGGTCTCGATAAGTTGCACGGGCGGACCCTGGACGATCTCGCGCGCCATACGGTGGACCTCACCATAGTCCACGGTCTTCGTCAGGTCGTCAGAGGTCCCTGCGGGCCGCAGGTCGAGGTGCAGCTCGACGCTTACGACGAAAGGCTGGCCAAGCTCATGCTCGGCCTGCAGGGTTCCGTGGCGGCCGTGAAAGACCATGTCAGCAAGGAGTATGCGATCCTCGCTCATCGCCTCTTTTCGCTCCCTTCCATCCGAATCAGTATGCCAGACGTAAGAACTGGTATGCCATAATGCGGTCAGTGAGAAGGATCGGCTGTAGTAAAATCTCGGGCTACTCGACCACGACCTAGATCGGACACAAGGACCATGTCTTCGATCCGACGCGTTGCACGAGCCGGGCTACCAACCTCCCATGGCGGCTTCGGGATGTTCGTCTACGAGGCGGAGGACCGCAAGGAGCACGTGGCGCTAACCACCGGTTTCGAGCCTGGAATCGTTGGCGAAGACGAGGCGATCCTGGTCCGACTGCACTCTGAGTATCTGACCGGAGACGTCTTCGGCTCGCGGCGCTGCGATTGCGGTGAGCAGCTCGAAGAGAGCATGAGGCTCCTGCGCGAGCAGGGGCGCGGCGTTCTCCTCTACCTGAGGCAGGAGGGACGCGGCGTCAGGCTCGCTAACAAGATCTCCGCCTACGCGCTCCAGGAGGAGGGACTCGACACCGTACAGGCGAGCCTGGCCCTTGGCCTGCCAGAGGACGCGCGCGACTACCGCGTCGCCGCCGAGATGCTCCACGACCTCGGCGTACACCGCGCGGCCTTGCTGACGAACAACCCGGCCAAGATCGAAGGCCTCAGAACC
>JACCSM010000309.1 GCA_013698525.1 Rubrobacteraceae bacterium | reverse complement strand
CGGCGCCATCGAGGGGCTCGAGGACCCTGGGGCCGTGATCGAAGCCGCCGTAGATGGCGGGGCTGATGCCGTTATGACGACCTTCGGCGTGGCGAAGCGCTACAGGGAGCAACTCGCGGGCCGCATCACCACCATCATCCGCCTGGACGGCGGCCCAAGCCTCTACCGTGAGGACTGGCTCGCCTACACGGAGTGGAGTCTTCTCCATTCCGTCGAGGACGCCCTCCTCCTCGGGGCTGACGGCGTCGTGCTGATGGCGTTCGTAGGTATCCCCGTCGAACTGGAGACCTACCGCAACGTCGCCAGGGTAGCGGGCGAGTGCCTGCGTGCCAATCTGCCGCTCGTGGTCGAGGCGCTGCCATGCCTGAGCGAGCGCATCCCCGACCCCAGAGCCACGGAGGCCATGGCCTCGGCCGCGCGCCTCGGCTTCGAGCACGGCGCTGACCTCGTCAAGTCCTATTACACGGAGAACTTCAGCAGGGTGACGGACAACTGCCCTGTGCCTGTCTTGATCGCCGGCGGTCCAAGGATGGAGACCGTCGAGGAGACGCTACAGGTCGTCCACGACGCCACGCAGGCAGGCGCAGCTGGCGTGGTCTTCGGCCGCAACATCTGGCAGAGCGGCGACACGCGCGGCATGATCCGCGCCCTGAACAGCATCATCCACGAAGGCCGTCCCGTCGCTGAGGCGCTCGCCGAATCCGATCTCGTATAGTGCGTTGCGTAGATAGCATCGATGAGAATCGGGACGGCTACCCGACCCCGAGAGGCATAGCCACTCCATGAACGCGGAACCGATCCTGATCGGGGCCGACGTCGGCACGACGAACATCAAGGTCGTGGCCTTCGACAGGAGCGGCAGGGCGCTGGAAGGGGCCAGCTCGCCGACTCCGACCCACTACCCGAGGCCCGGCAGGGCCCACTACGACCCCGAGGAGCTGTGGAACTCCTTTGCGGCGACCTTGCGCCGGGTCACGGGGAAGCTCGACGACCCCGCTCGGGTGGCGAGCATAGCCGTCGCCAGCATGGGTGAGGCGGCCGTGCCCCTCGACTCCAGCGGCGGGCCTACCCACGACATCATCGCCTGGTTCGACGGGCGGGCGGGGCCACAGGCCGAGCGGCTGGGCCGCGTCGCCGGACAGGACCGTCTCTTCGGCCTGACGGGCCTGTCTTTGCAGCCCATCTTCGGCTTGTGCAAGCTGCTCTGGCTCGAGGAGAACGAGCCCGACGCCTACTCGCGCACAGCGACCTGGCTGAACGTAGCCGACTACATGGCGTTCCGCCTGTGCGGCGTCGCCGCCACGGATTACTCCCTGGCCTCGCGTACCCTGGCCCTCGACCTGCACGATCTGCGCTGGGCCGGGGAGTTGCTCGAGGAGGTGGGTATCTCCCCGGATCTCTTCGCGCCCCTACGGGGTGGCGGCTCGTTCCTCGGTCCAGTTACCCCGGACGCCGCCTCGGCGACAGGGCTGCCGGAGAGTTCCGTCGTAGCGGCCGGCGGCCACGACCACGTCTGCGGCGCCCTGGCCGTCGGTGTCACGCAGAAGGGCACTATGCTCAACTCGCTCGGTACAGCAGAGGCAATCTTTCTGCCGCTCGAGCGCCCGCTCACGGACCCCAAGGTCGGGCATCAGGGTTACACCCAGGGCGCCCACGTGGCTGGCCAGTACTACGTCTTCGGCGGCCAGTACACCTCGGGCGCCAGCGTCGATTGGATGAGGGAGGTCCTTGGCGGGGTTGACTACGACACCCTGATCTCCGAGGCGGAGGAAGTTCCGCCGGGATCTCTCGGCGCCTTCTTCCTGCCGCACCTACGCCTCGCGAACCCACCGTACGACGATCCCGCAGCGAGGGGGGCGTTCGTCGGCCTGAGTACGGACGTGGGGCGCGGAGCACTCTTTCGTGCTGTGCTGGAAGGGCTGGCTTACGACTCCCGCAACTCCCTCGAACCGCTACTCGCCCACTCGGGGCTGGATGGGTTGCTCGCCATCCACGCCATCGGCGGCGGTGCCCAGAACCGCTTGCTGATGCGCATCAAAGCCACCGTCTCGAACCAGGCGATCACCGTAGTCGGGGTAGAGGAGGCGACCAGCCTGGGAGCCGCCATCCTGGGCGGGATAGGCGCCGGTGTCTACGCCGACGTTCCTTCCGCCCTCGATGAGTTGCGCTACGACGAAAGCACCGTCGAACCTGTCCCTCATGAGGTCTCGTTCTACGAAGCCGCTTTCAGGAAGGTGTACGGGAGACTCTACCCGAGCCTCCGTGGTGTTCACCACGAGATCGGGGACCTGCAGAGTCAGCATTTCAGCTAGTCAGCATGTCAGCACGTCGCCAGGCTTCGCCAGGCGACTTGTCAGCATTTCAGCTAGAGAGCCGGTAGAGTAGTAGTTGACTGAGGTGCCAGAGTCGTGGTTTGCTGCCGGCCCCTAGAGAGAGTAGCTGGCGAGGAAAGGTAGCGAGAACCCCATGCGTCCACACATTTGGCGTCCGC
>JACCSM010000302.1 GCA_013698525.1 Rubrobacteraceae bacterium | reverse complement strand
CTTCCCTGACCGATTCCAGAAGGTTCTTGACGGTCTCCTCGGGCAGGTCGATGGCAAGGAGGCCGTTCTTGGTCGAGTTGTTCTTGAAGATGTCCGCGAAGGAAGGGGCGATCACCGCGCCGAAGCCATGATCTTGTATCGCCCAGACCGCGTGCTCGCGGCTGGAACCAGAGCCGAAATTCTCGCCCGCAATCAGGATCACGGCGTCTTCATGCTCGGCCCTGTGCATTATGAAGTCCTCGTCCTCGCGCCAGCTGGAGAACAGGAACTGGCCGAAGCCGGTGCGCTCGATGCGCTTGAGGGCGTCGCTCGGGACGATCTGGTCGGTGTCAACGTCCGAGTAACCGAGCGGAAGCGCGGTCCCCGAGACGCGCTCGACAGGCTCCATCTAACCCACCTCCAGCGGTACGCCGAGTTCGCTCGGCGAGGCGAATCGGCCCATTACGGCCGTCGCTGCAGCCACTACGGGGCTGACGAGATGCGTCCTGCCGCCCTTGCCCTGCCGCCCCTCGAAGTTGCGGTTGCTGGTCGAGGCGCACCGCTCGCCTGGCTGCAGTATGTCAGGGTTCATGCCGAGGCACATCGAACACCCCGCGTTGCGCCAGTCGAAGCCTGCCTCCGTGAAGATGTCGGCCAATCCCTCTTCCTCTGCCTGCTTCTTTACACGCATAGAACCAGGGACGACCATGGCCCTTATGCCTTCTTTGACCTTGTGGCCCTCGATGACGTCGGCGGCGGCGCGAAGGTCCTCGATACGGGCGTTGGTACACGACCCGAGAAATACAGTATCCACCTCTATGTCTCTGATCCTGGTCCCAGGCTCCAGCGCCATGTACTTGAGCGCCCTTTCGTGGCCATTGTTCTGCGGCTCAGGGACCTCGCCGTCGAGCGGAACGGTCTGTGCCGGTGTCGTGCCCCAGGAGACGTAGGGAACCAGGTCCTCAGCCTGGATCACGACCTCCTTGTCGAACTCGGCGCCCTCGTCGGTCGGGAGCTCTTTCCACTCCTCGACCGCGGCGTCCCAATGCTCGCCCTTGGGGGCGTACTCCCTGCCTTCGAGGTATTCGAAGGTCGTCTCGTCAGGGGCTACTAGGCCTGCCCTGGCCCCGCCCTCGATGGACATGTTGCACACGGTCATGCGCCCCTCCATCGAGAGCTGCCTGACGGCCTCACCCCTGTACTCTATGACGTGCCCGACCCCGCCGCCTGTGCCTATACGGTTCAGGATGCCGAGCATGAGGTCCTTGGCCGTGACGTCAGCAGGAAGCTCGCCCTCGACGGTGACGGCCATGGTTTTGGGCCTGCTCTGGGTGAGCGTCTGGGTGGCGAGGACGTGCTCGACCTCGCTCGTCCCGATGCCGAAAGCGAGCGCGCCGAAAGCACCGTGTGTGGCCGTGTGGGAGTCCCCGCAGACGATCACGAGCCCTGGCTGGGTGAGGCCAGTCTCAGGCCCGATGATGTGGACGATACCCTGACCGATGGAGCCCCACTCGTTCAGCTTGATGCCGAACTCCTCGCAGTTGTTCCTCAGGGCCTCCATCTGCTTTGCCGAGACCTTGTCTTCGATGGGCATGCCGAACTCCGACGTCGGGACGTTGTGGTCCATCGTCGCCAGGGTCAGGTCGGGACGGCGCACCCCCCTCCCGGCGAGCCTTAGACCCTCGAAAGCCTGCGGGCTAGTCACCTCGTGAACCAGGTGCATATCTACGTAGATGAGGTCGGGCTCACCCTCGGCGCTGCGCACCACGTGCTTCTCCCAGACCTTCTCTACCAGCGTCTTCGGCCTACCCATCATCGTCCTTCCCGTTATCCAAGTTCCCGTGTCCCTTTCTACCATTGTAGACTGCGAACCTGTGATCTTTGTATCTACACCCTATACCCTCGAAACCGGCCTCTCCTAGCCAGACGAGCTGCGCCCCGAGCGTCGCGTTTCTGTCGGCCCTCATGCGCGAGAGCGCGGCGGCCAGGTCCTCCCCCGAGACGCCTGCCTCGCGCACCCGCCGCAGCCACCACTCCCTGTAAAGCGCTTCCTCCTCAGGCGTCTCGCCAGAGATTTGATCCGCGTTGAAGAAATAGCCACCTCCAGCGAGTGAATCGTGGACTTTTTCGAACAGTTCCCTCTTGTCGCCATGCGTGAGATGGTGGACCGAGAGCGCCGACACCACGAGGTCGTAACCCCCTTCTGTTCGGGGCAAAGCCTTGCGCGCGTAATCCATGGTCCTAAACTCGAAACGGCCCTGTTCCCCCGCGAAGCGTCGGCGCGCCATCCTGAGCATCTCCACCGAGAGGTCCACTAGCGTCACCCGCGACCGCGGGAACTTCTCTGCTACTATCGCGCTCAGGAGCCCTGTCCCGGCCCCAAGGTCGAGCACCCGAATCTCCTGTTCTTCTCCGAAAGGGATGTTCTCCACCACAGCCCCGTAGAAGCGGTCGAAGCCGGGCACGAGTTGCCTGCGGATCCTATCGTAGTCCCACGCCGCCTGTCCGAACACGTCCCCGACCGTCACGCTGACCTCCTCGCCGTGATGTTCAAGCGAACGTAATCAAGGGCAGGCCTGCCGTCCACCGCCGCCACTTTCTCCGCCACCGCCGCCGCGAAAGAACCGCGCTTCTCCTCAGGCAACCTCTCCAGGTGTCCGCCGAGCACGACCGTCCCGAGGAAACGGGCGAGCTCGCCCATAGTATCGAAGGCCGCTACCTCGTCGTGCAGCCAGGCCGCGACCTCCTCGAAGCCTGCTACCTCTAGACGCCTCGTGGTCGTGCTGGCATCGGCGTAGTATTTGTCGTCTTTCCAGCCCACGAAATAGTCCCTGAAGCGCTCCTCTTCCATCGTCTCTATCGTCGCCCTCGTGGCGCGGGAGATATTGCCCTCGCCCCCGCACTGGGCTACGAGACGCCCACCCGACTCTAGAGCCCGCGCCAGGTTCCCGAAGAGACGGTCATGGTCCGCTATCCAGTGAAACGTCGCGGTGGAGAAGATCAGATCCACACGCTCCTCGACCTCGAGTGACAACAAATCCTGGCGCTCCACCCGTACCCGCGGCTCCCCGGCGAACCGCCTCCTCGCCGCCTCGACCATCGCCCGAGAACCGTCAACAGCCAGCACAGACCCTTCGGGCAACTTCGCGAGCAACAGCTCAGTCACCCGGCCAGTCCCACAACCAGCGTCTATCGCAGCCTCGTCCCCGCGCGCGTCCAGACGCCCGAGGACCCCAACCCCCCAACGGGTCTGCAGCGCGGAGAGCTCCTCGTACTTACCTGCGTCCCACTCGCGAGCCAGGATCACACCTTCTTGTCTTATCTCAAAATATGAGACATAATGACCGACATATGGACAGTATAGAAGTTATCTCGTCCGGGGGCAAGAGCGGGGTTGGGGTATTGGACAAGTCGGTGGCGATACTGGCTTTCCTCTCGGGTTATAGCCCGGCGACCCTGGCTGAGGTGGTCGATGGGACGAGGTTGCCCCGTCCGACGGCGCACA
>JACCSM010000253.1 GCA_013698525.1 Rubrobacteraceae bacterium | reverse complement strand
GCGCTCTGGAGGCGCTGGGTAGAAATGGCGGAAACACAAGGCTTTGCCGGACTGTACCGCTCGGATCATTTCACCATGCCGGCGCCGCCCGATGAGGCCTCGCTTGAGTGCATCGTTTCGCTAGCGTACCTGGCCGATCATACCAGCCACGTCCGGTTCGGTCCCCTGGTCGCCCCGCTCTCTTTTCGAGATCCCGTCATGCTGGCCCGACAGGCGGCAGCACTGGATGATCTTAGCGGCGGACGCATGGTTCTCGGCGTCGGAACCGGCTGGATCGAACGCGAACACGCGCGCTTCGGGTACGATCTGGGCGATATGCAGGCGAGGTTCGCCCGTTTGGAGGAAGGCCTCGAGGTGATCACGAACCTGCTCCGGAGCGACGAACCTGTCTCATACGAGGGACGATTCTACCGCTTGCGAGAAGCGAGCTTGTTGCCACGCCCGAAGCGAGAAGGCGGCCCGGAGATTCTTATCGGCGGGAGCGGTCTGGAACGGACGCCTGCGCTAGCGGCCCGCTTCGCCGATGTCTGGAACGGCACGTTCATGGGACCAGACGTTTTTCGCGAACGCTCCACGGCCCTCGACGCCCTTCTGACAGAGCAGGGTCGTCATCCTCGGGATCTGAGGCGTACCGTGGCGGCTCTTTGCTTCTTCGGCCCTACGGATGAGGTGCTCGCCCGGCGCGTGCAGCCAGCACGCGAATGGGAACCCGAACTCGCATCCTTGTCTCTCGAAGCCGCTCTCGAAACGATACGGACGGAATGGGGAGCCGTAGCGGGTTCGCCAGAAGTCGTTGTCGAGCAGATTCAGGCCTACGCACGAGCCGGCGTGGAGGAACTGATATTGCAATGGTTCGACGTCGATGACGTAGACGGTGCAGAAGCATTCGCCAGGCACGTCTTGCCACGCCTATAGACTGGGGAGCGCGCTTCCAACCACTCTAGCCGAAGAGCGGGATCACCTCGCGGGCGAAGCGGCGGACCGCTTCCTGGTCGTAGGCTTCGCGCGGGATCGTGACGATAAAGTAGTCGATGCCGGCCTCGATCACGGGCTGTAAACGCTCCTTTATCGTCTCCGGCGTCCCGACGATAGTACCCGCCGCATAATCGTCGTAGGGTCTATCGCCGCGGGCTGCCGCAGTCGCCCGCTCGGCTTCGTTCATGTCGTCGACGACGTGGATGTTGACGCTGGTCGACTTGATGATCTCGTCGTAGTCTCTGCCAAGGTCGTCGCAGTGGCGCTCCAGGACGTCGAGCTTGTGCCGAATCGTGTCGACGTCGGCAGGGACGGAACCTGCGACGTTGCAGGCGTCGCCCCATTTGGCGACGAGCTTCAGCGTGACCCTCTCTCCTCCGCCCCCGATCCAGAACGAAGGATGAGGTTTCTGGACACCTTTGGGCTCGTTGATGGGCGCGTCGATCGTGTAGTACTCGCCTTCGAAACGCGGGTAGTCCTCGGTCCACATACGGTGGATGATCTCACAGGCCTCGCGGAACATGCCCATCCTGTCACGCAACTCGGGGAACCCGTAGCCGTAGGCGCGCCACTCGTGCTCGTACCAGCCAGCCCCGATGCCCGCGTACAGCCGCCCGTGGCTGGCGACGTCGACGGTGGAGGCGATCTTGGCGTACAGCGCCGGATTCCGGTAGCCGTTGCAGCCGACCATCTGCCCGATCTTGACGTTCTGCGTGTCCCGCGCCAGCGTCGCGCTGATCGTCCAGGCCTCGAAGCAGGTCTCGAGCTCCGGCGTGGGGACAGTGTGGAAGTGGTCGAAGACCCAGATAGAGTCCCACCCGCCCTCGTCGGCCGCGCGGGCCACGCTCGTCATGGTCTCGTACTGCTCTACGGGGTCCTCTATCTCGGCAAGGTCCATCCGCCAGCCCTGCGGCACGAATGCACCGAATCGGGTCGTCATTGTCTGCTCCTCTCAGTATTCTCTACGCGGCGTCCCAAAGCTCCCTCAGGAGGGCGGCAGACTCGGCCAACGCCTCGTCGTAGGGGCCCGAGACCCTACACTCGATGCCTAGGTATCCGTCGTAGCCGGCCTCTTTGAGCGCGGTGAAGCCTGGACGGAAATCGAGGTGTCCTTTCCCAGGCTGGAGGCGGTTGCTGTCAGCTACGTGGACGTGGACGATGTACTGCCCGGCCGCACGGATACTCGCCGCGATATCCGCCTCCTCGATGTTCATGTGGAAGAAATCCGCCATGATCCCGACCCCATCACCGACCTGCTCGGCGAATGCGACGCCCTGCTCCAGCCGGTTGACGAGGTGCTGCTCGTAGCGGTTGAGTGGTTCGAGGAAGATCGGCACGCCAGCGTCGCTGGCCGCTGGCGCGAGCTCCTCGAGCTGCTCCACAAACAGCTCATGTTCAAGCTCGGCCGCAGTCTTGTACGGGGATAAGTCGGGCAGACGCGGCGCAGAACCGAACTGTGGCACCGTCAAAAGGCCGACCGCACCGAGTGTCGCCGCCAGTTCCAAACGCCTGCGCATCAGGTCCTTCGCCGCGGCCCGTTCGGCAGGGTCAGGGTCGAGCAACGCTCCACTACCGGCGATGTTCGCAGGCCTGACCGGCGAGTCGGCGAAGATCTCCTCGAGCTCCCTCGGCGGTAGATCCAACGATGCCGCCGACAACTCGATGCCGTCGAACCCGATGCCATCGAGCCACGATAACTGTTCGGCTAACGTACTACCCCGACTCATCTCCTCGCGAAGCGCTAACCTCATGCAACGTCCTCCTCATCCAGGGTCGGGTCGACAGCCTCAGGCAAGCCCCACTTGTTCTATTTACACCCCCACTTGTGCCACCTATAATCTTACTTGTGTCACAACCTAGCATATCTTCGGGCCATGGAGCAAGAGCTGGCATCTCGGAGAGGCGGTGTGGATGACCGGCGAGATGGTACCCGCCGAGATGCTCGTCCCCAGGTTTCTTGGGGGAGGAGAGATCGGTTTCGTACGCAAGCCGGTCCAGGAACCAGGCCGTGGGCAGTTGTCGCTCGGGGTAAAGGCCAACGCGCTGTGCGGGTCCGAGAGAGGCCAGTTCTTCGACGGGTCCGGCGTGACGCCGGGCCACGAGGCGGCTGGGGTCGTGGTGGATGCGGGGCCCGAGACTCGAACGACTGTCGGTACTCGTGGTGTGATCTACCTGATGGATTTCTGCGGCGAGTGTCGTAGCTGCGCGCTTGGCTTTACCAACCAGTGCACGAACAAGCGGGGGGACGTCGGTTTCAACAGGGATGGCGGTTACGGACCCTACGTCCTCGTAAACGAGAACGTCTTCTTCCCCACAGGAGACGACGTTCCCCTGGCGGAGGCGACCATGCTCCTCGACGTCATGGGCACCACAGGGCACGCCATAAGGCGCGGGCTTATGTTGCGGGAGGACGTTCGCTCGCTCGCGATCGCCGGTGCGGGTCCCGTCGGACTCGGCGCGCTTGCCATGGCGAGGATATTGCTGGGTCCTGAGGTCTCAGTCGTTATCTCCGACCTCTCACCTTACAGGCTCGACCTCGCCGGTCGTCTTGGGGGCAAAGTCGTAGACCTCAGAGAGAAGACGCTCCTCGAAGGCTTGCGGGAGCACGGTCTCGACGAGGTCGACCTGGCAATAGATACGAGCGGGAGGGGGGCAGCCAGGCAGTCTCATCTGAAGGTTCTCTCACAGCGTGGGGTGCTCGTGTGCGCAGGGCACGGGGAGGACTTGAGTCTCGACGTCTCGCGGGATCTGATCGCCCCGGAACGCGCCGTGCTTGGGAGCGAGTACTTCCGCTACGACGAGCTCCACTCCAATTTGCAGATACTCCGCGATCATCTGCCGTATCTAAGGCAGATCATCACCCACGGGTTCGCGGTGCAGGATATACAGAAGGCGTTCGAGCTCTTCCTCCGCGGGGAGACGGGCAAGGTGCTCGTAGAGCAATGAACCGGGCCGGGCGAATAAAGGTGGCCCTGATCGGAGCGGGAGGCTGGGGGAGGCAGCACGCCCGCGTCTTCGCCGGCCGTCAGGACGTTGACTTCTGCGCCGTAGTGGGAAGGACCAGGGAGAGGACTTCGGCGCGGGCCGAAGAGTTCGGCACCGACCATTACCTGGATATCCAGGAGATGCTGGACAAAGAGCGCCCCGATCTCGTAAGCCTCTGCCTGCCGAATCTCGGCCACTTCGGGCCGACCCTCCAGGTCATAGAGGCAGGATACCCCCTTCTCGTGGAGAAACCCCTAGTCTTCGACCTGGGAGAGGCCGAGACGCTACTTAACGAGGCGTCCAGGCGCGGCCTGTTCTTCGCCATCGACTTCAACCACCGCTACGCGAAGCCGGTTCAGATGGCGCGTGAAGCGGTACAGCAGGGTATGCTCGGCGATGTAGTCTTCGCCACGTGGCGTTTCGGCGGGGAACCGTCCGAGACCCCGCACCCCCACGCCAACCTCATAGAGACTCAATGCCACGGCTTTGACATGCTGGAGCACCTGTGTGGCAGGATCGAATCTATCATGGCCGAGATGACAGAAAAGACAGGACGAGGATACAGTACGCTCTCCCTCGCCCTGCGCTTCGCCGACGGGGCAGTCGGCAGTCTGGTCGGCTCTTACGATTCCTCCTACGCTTACGGTGGGACGCACTCTTTGGAGATCAACGGCACGAGAGGACGCGTGCTCGTTGAGGACACCGTGCGCAGGTACACATTCCAGGCCGCCGGCGAGGAGACTGCGCGGGTCTGGCAGGCCGGATACTTCAACGATCAGGAACGCGAGTTCCACAAGACTTTCGACAGGCATGTAGACGAAGTGCTGGGCGCGTTCCGACGCGGCGAAGAGCCGCCGGTACACGCCCGCACAGGCCACCGGGCGCTCGAACTGGCTTACGCGGCCATCGAATCTTTCGAGTCCGGAGAGCGTGTGGCTACGGTCTGATCTACGAGAGCGTCCGCTCTCATCCTCAGCTGCGCAACCGCCACGCCCGCTCAAGCAGGGCGGCTCTGTCTGCCTTCATACCTCGTCGTGCTTCCTCAGGCCACGGGTGGAAAGAGATCGGGATCTTGAACTGCGGCAAGACCGGCTCGAGCTCTCTCGATAGATCCCTCACCCCTCCGTCGGTCCGGACGAAGGCGACGGGTCTGGCTCCGAACTCCTCGTCAGGCACGGGCACAACCACCGCCTCGTCGACCCCCTCCAGGCGGCAGAGAGCCTCCTCTATCTCCTCGGGCTGCACGTTCTCGCCGCCCGAGATAAAGAGATTGTCCAGCCGTCCTCTGACCCGCAGATAGCCGCTCTCGTCCAACTCGCCGAGGTCTCCGGTATGGAACCAGCGGCCTGCGTCCAGAGGACGGTCCAACCCCCCGCCCTCGACGTAGCCAGCGAAGAGCGTCTCGCCCCGAACCAGGATCTCTCCTCTCACAGAGATCGAGACCTCGCGGTTCGGCAATACACGGCCCGCGGTCCGCAACTCCTCGAGTGAGGCACCTGGCGGCGTCGTAGTTACCTGGGAGGCCATCTCCGTGAGGCCGTAGCTGGTGTGGACCGGTAGTCCACGGGAGAACGCCGCGTCTACGAGGGAGTGCGGGACCGGACCTCCCCCCATAAGGACGGCCTCGAGCGCGGTCAGATCCGCGGCCCCTCGCAGCAGCCTCGAGAGTTGGGTGGAGACGAGCGAGACGTGTGTCGCGCCGAGGCCGGCGATGGCCTCGCCGAGCGGGGTTCCGTGCTGCGGAAGCGCGACCGTAGCTCCTGCGAGCAGGCACCGGAACAGTATGGATAGACCTCCTACATGGTACAGCGGCAATGAATGGAGCCACCTGTCGCCGGACCGGAGCGCGATGTTGGCGTTCGAACCGAGCGCGCTGTGGAGGTGGTTGCCGAAGGTGTGCAGCGCCGCCTTCGGGACACCGGTGCTCCCCGAGGTGAAGATTATGGTCGCAGGACGTTCCTGCGGAATGTATAGCGGTTCAGCACGCTGCTTGCCCTCTCGGAGCAAGTCCTCGGGCCTTTGCTTGAGAAGGTCAGCGCCGGCCGTTTGCAGGAGCTCTTCGTCTTCGGAGATCAGGGCCGAGCATGCCGCCCTCCCGAGGAGCGACGCGACGCCTCGTGGTGGAAGGCGGTCGCTGACGGGACAGGCTACGTGTCCGGCACGGATGAGGGCAAGGACCAACGCAACATAGCGCTCGTCGCTTTGCAGATAGAGCGCCACCCGGCTTCCCGGTTCGAGGTCTCCGAGGCGGAGCGCCGCACCAGAGACCATCCTGTCCAACTCCTCGTAGGAGGTGGCGCCCCGCGCGCCGACGAGGGCAGCGGTCTCCGGGGCGGCGAGTGCCGCCGACCGCAGAGGACAGGGGAAAGATAGAGTGTCGTCTCTCACGGTCCTATGTTAGCCCGGGCGTCAGGGTCTCTGTTGCGAGCTCTTCCACGAAGTAACGGTCGTGGGAAACGAACAGTATCCCGCCGGGGAAGTCTCCTAGTGCCTCGAGTAGTGTGTCCTGGGTCTCTATGTCGAGATAATTCGTGGGCTCGTCGAGGACGAGGAGGTTGTTGTCCCCGAGGATGAGCCCGGCCAGGAGCACCTTGGCGCGCTCGCCGGAACTCAACTTCGCCACCTTCTTGTTGACGGTCTCCCTCCTTATGCCCATCCTGCCCATGACGGTACGGATCAGGGTCTCGTCGCGCCCGGTCCCGAGGACCGCTTCCAGGGCCGTAACGTCGGGAGGCACGAGGCGGTTGTCCTGGTCGAAGTAGCCGATGTTCGAGGAAGGGGTGAGACGAACATCGCCGTGCAGCGGTGGGATCTCACCGAGCACCGTACGCAGGAGCGCGGTCTTGCCGCAACCGTTCGGACCGAGGATAGCGAGCCTGTCCCCAGCCCAGAGATCAAGTGACAGCTCTCTAGTCAGCGGGTGCTCCTTCGAGTAACCGACCACGATGTCCTCGGCGCTCATGAGGCTGCGACCCTTCGAAGACCCGAACTCTATCTTGACCGCGTCCTTCTCGAACGGTTTCTCCGTCCTGGCGTTCTCGACGGCCTCCTCCATCCGGCGACGGGCGAGGAGCGAACGTTTCATGACCTTCGCGGCCTTGTGGCCGATGAACCCCTTGTCAGCCGCGCCCCGTTTCTTCTTCTCGCCGGCGTCTGACCATCTCTGGTAGTCCTGGGCCTGGCGCTGCAGCTTCTTCGCCAGCTTCCGGTTCTTCTCGTACCTGCGCCATCCGTCCTCTTCGGCCTGCCTCAGTTGGCGCCTGAACGCGGTGTAGTCGCCCGAGTAGAGGGTCAGCTTGCCTCGGTCGAGATGACCCACTTTGCTGGAGACGGCATCGAGGAAGCGCCGGTCGTGGGAGGCCACTACGTAGGCGGCGTCGAGGCCTGCGAGGTGTCCTTCGAGCCATTCGCGGGCGGGGACGTCGAGGTGGTTGGTCGGCTCGTCGAAAAGGATGAGGTCGTGATCCTCGAGCAAGAGCCTCGCGAGCGCGAGACGTACCCTCTGGCCTGCGGACATCTCGGACACCCTGCGCTCCCAGAACAACTCGGGGAGTCCAAGCCCCATAAGCGTAGACTGTGTCCTCGCCCTGAACTCGTAACCGCCCAGAACCTCGAAGCGCTGCTGCGCCTCTCCAAGATCGGCCATGAGCCCCGAAGTCCTGTCTCCCGCTTCGCCGAGCTCGAAGGCGAGGTGCTCGATGTGTCTCTCTAGCTCGACCAGTGACTCGAAAGGCTCGAGCGCCACCTCCATGCAGGTACGTCTCGGATTCTCATCCATGCCGGCGAAGTCCTGCTCCAGGTACCCGATACGGACACCCCTGGCAAGCGAGACTTCGCCCGAGTCCGGCGCCAGAAGGCCCTTCAAAATGCGGAAAAGGCTCGTCTTCCCCGCACCGTTCTCGCCCACGAGTGAGATCCTATCCCCAGGATAGATGGTGAGGGAGACGTCTTCGAGTATCTTCTTGTCAGGGAACGAGAGCGAGATGTCTCTGAGTTGGACGAGCACGTGGAGATCCTTTGCGAGACGAGAGAAGGAAACTGGAACTTATTGCAAAGGAAGCTCGCTACATGCCGGAAAGTATACCCCAGCGCCTCCGAACCCGCACGAGGAGTTAGAGTCTCTTTAGCCTGCGAACGTCTATCGTGTGCGAGGCGTCCGCCGCCTCCCGTACTACCACGCTCGGGGCCGGCAGGGTCAGCGGCGTTTCGAGAAGGTCTTCGGCCATCATGCGGTAGGGATCCAGGCCGGCCGCCACGGGGCGGTCTCCGATGCCAGCCGCCAGCGCTACAAGGGCCGCCGTCCCGACGCCGCTCTCGTAAGCCGAACTGATAACGGGCGTCGCGCCGAGGCGGAGCGCCCGCTCCGCCACCCGCAACGTCCGCGAGATGCCGCCGAGCAGCGTCGGCTTGAGTACGAAGGCCACCGCGAAGTCCTCCAGCTCCTCCAGCTTCGTCCCGACGAGCGACTCGTCGAGTGCCACAGGCACGCCGAACTCCCCGACGAGTTCGGGCAGCCGCGCGGGGTCGGCGAGCGGCTCCTCGACGTACGCGAAGCGCGCCCCGTCGCGTAAGAACTCCGCCGCCTCCTCGTAAGCCCACGCCCGGTTCGCGTCGAGACGCAGGGAGATACCGTCACCGAGCTCCTCGCCTAGCGCGCGGACGAGGGCGGCGTCCTCGGCGATGGTACGTGCGCCGACCTTGAGCTTGACGCTCCTGTAACCCGCGCCTCTCATGCGCCGCGCTTCTTCGAGTACATCCACGAGAGAGCCGGAGAGCAATCCATTTACCGGTACCACGTCCCTCGGAGAAGGCGTCATCAGCTCTGGCAGCGTCTTTCCGGAAGAAGCCCCGTGCAGGTTCCAGGCGGCCAGCTCGAGCCCGAACCGGACCGAGGGAGTGGTACCGTCTAGCTCCCTACCAAACTCCCCGTACGGGTCCACCCAATCGTCGGTAGCTTGGCGGCCCATCATCGATCCGGCGAGCCGGCGTAGCTGCGACGCGGCATCATCCAGGCTCTCCCCACTGAAGCTGGGGAGCGGCGCACTCTCTCCCCAGCCTACTGAACCATCGTCGCCGGACAACCTCAGGAGGAGGCCTTCGCGATGACGCAGCGTAATGCCCTCGAGCGTCAAAGGCCGGGAGAAGGGCAGAGTGTAGCGGTAGAGGTCGAAGCGGGCTAGCTTCACATCGTCCCTCTCGCCGACGGCTTACGGGCGATGGGGGAATTTCGAGAAGTCAGGTTTGCGCTTCTCTCTGTAGGCATCGCGGCCCTCCTGGGCCTCCTCGCTACCGTAGAACAGGAGGTTCGCGTCGTGAGCGAGCTGCTGGATGCCGGCGAACCCGTCCTCATGGGCGTGGAAACTCGCCTTCAGGAGACGCAGCGCGAACGGTGAGCGATCTAGCATCTCACGACACCAGCGGACGGTCTCGTCCTCGAGCGTGGCGAGCGGCACGACCTCGTTGATGAGCCCCATCTCTAGCGCTTCCTCGGCAGAATACATCCTGCAGAGGAACCATATCTCCTTCGCCTTCTTCGGCCCGACGAGGCCGGTGAGGACGGACGCGCCGAAACCGCCGTCGAAGCTGCCGACCTTCGGCCCGACCTGGCCGAACTTCGCGTTATCGGCGGCGATGGTGAGGTCGCATACCACGTGCAGGACGTGGCCTCCGCCGACGGCATATCCTGCAACCATCGCGACGACAGGCTTGGGGCAGCGCCGGATCTGGACGTGCAGATCCGTGACGTGGAAGCGCCCGATCGACTCACCTCCAGGGGTGCGACGCGGCGCGACCGTGTCTTCGAGGTATCCGGCGTCTCCTCGTACCTTCTGGTCTCCACCCGAGCAGAAAGCATCAGTCCCCTCGCCCGTCAGGATGATGACTCCGGTCTCGTGGTCCTCGCGGGCGTCTTCGAGGGCCCTTTGCATCTCGACGACCGTCAGAGGACGGAAGGCGTTCCTGACCTCGGGGCGGTTTATGGTGATCTTCGCGATCCCCTCAGCCTTCTC
The DNA here is from genome assembly GCA_013698525.1 of Rubrobacteraceae bacterium. GTDB lineage: Bacteria > Actinomycetota > Rubrobacteria > Rubrobacterales > Rubrobacteraceae > Rubrobacter_D. Next base: position 5,844 of record JACCSM010000253.1, on the reverse strand, counting down.
GTACCTGATGTCCTCGAATTCTCCGGCCAATTCCCACTGTATGTTAGTCATGCAGCGGATTATATGGGATCTAGACACCCCTCATTGAGGTACTTCTTCGCAGGTCCTCCTTACCAATAACGCCGTTGGCTCACTGACAACGTCCTGTACGCTCTCTACATGCACCCTCAGACTTACAGGAGCCTCACCCGGGCCAGGGAATTCATGCGCCACGCTTACAGTCATCCCGTCTCTCTCCCCGACGTCGCGGCCCGGGCCAACCTCTCCCCCTACCATTTCCTGCGCGTCTACAAGCAAGCCTATGGGGAGACGCCGCACGCGTTTCTGACGCGTCTACGCATAGAGCGGGCGAAGACGTTGTTGGCGAAGGGGAGTCACAACGTCACAGAAGTGTGCTTCGAGGTGGGCTTCTCCAGCCTGGGCAGTTTCAGCGTCTTGTTCACACATCGTGTGGGCCTGACCCCTTCCGAGTACAGGCGCTACGCCCGCTCGACGTTCTCCGTTCCTTCTACGGTCAGGGCGCTGTTCGTTCCCTCGTGCTTTATCACCATGTTGTACGGAACTCAGGAAGAGCGCAATTTTCGAGAAGCAGGAAGCATGGAGCCGGCGGTATCTTCGGGCTAGAGCAGCGAGACCGGGAGGTAAGCCGTGATCCAACGTCAGAGCCACTCTACGATCTACGTGATCGACCAGGAAGAGGCCCTCACGTTCTACCACGACATTCTGGGCTTCGAGGTCAATACCGACATGCCCATGAACGACTCGGGCCTTCGCTGGCTGACGTTGAGCCCGAAAGGACAGCCCGACCTCGAGTTGATCCTGGCCAAAGTAACCTCTGGACCGATGTTTAGCACCGAGACGGCCGAAGAGATGAGGGCGCTGGTCGAGCGAGGCGCCTTCGGTATCGGTGTCTTCGAGACAGACGACATCGACGGCGACTTCGAGCGCCTGAGCAAGCAGGGTGTCGAGTTCGTGTCGCCACCCGAGGAACGTTTCTACGTCACAGAGGCCATCGTGAAAGACAACTCAGGGAACTGGTTCAGCCTCACCCAGCCCAAGAGATAGTCGATCCAAAAAACGCCCGAGCAGGGAGATATATGCCGCCAGGGTCTCGGCGTGCACGGTGTGTCCCGCTCCAGGGACGACCGCGGATTTTATGCGCGGATTGATGCTCGCCATGCGCGAAGAGATCCCGGCGTATTTCCCGTCCAGCCCTCCGGCGACGGCGAGCGTCGGGACGGCGAGGTGTTCCAGTTCTCCCCACAACGACGGCTGGTTCCCCGTCCCCATCCCCCAAAGAGAACGGGCGAGCTCGCCAGGATCGTTGCGCCGCTTCGCATCGATGGTTCGCAGCAGAAGGTTCTCGTCCCGTGCCAGAGACGCGAAGAGCGGCTGGCGGTGCCAGTCCCGAAGAAACGCTTCGAGGTCACCTGATTCCAGGCGCCTCGCCTTCGACTCATCCGCCGCGCGTCGCGCTTCCCGCTCACTCGCGCCCTCGAGACCGGGTGAGGCCGATTCGAGGAAGAGCCCCGCACACCGTTCCGGGTAACGCAACGCGAGGTATAGAGCAAGCCGTCCGCCCATCGAGTAACCGGCGACTACGGAACGGACGACCTCGAGCCCGTCCAGGGTATTGATCACAGCCCGTGTCGCGCCCTCGATCGTATACGTGTCAGGCGGCAGTCCCAGTGATGCGCCGTGCCCGGGCAGGTCCGCGGCGACGCAGAAGGTTCGATCCCCGAGCGCCGCCATTACCCCTCGCCAGTCGGCGGACGAACCCATAAAGCCGTGCAAGAAGAGGACCGCTGGTCGCCTGCGGTCGCCCGAGACCTCGTAGTTCAGGTTATCCGGTAGGCGCATTTCGTGTGATCAAGACGTCACCCATCACGCCTTCTCTACCAAGGCTGCCACCTCTTCGAGAACCCTGCGGTGCAATGCCACGTTCTGCTCGCGGTCGGTCTTTACCTCGAGCAGGGTCGAGGAGGCTCGGGCACACGCGGAGCCGTAAGCTTCTATGAACTCCGCCGTCGTAGCAGGACGCTCGTAGTCGAGGCCGAACATCTTCGCCGCTGGCTCGAAGCCTACGCCCTGCGGCGTGCCGAAGTAAGGCTCGAAGAACTCCTCGTGCCTGGCTACGGGGAGGAAGGAGAAGATGCCGCCGCCGTCGTTGTTGAGCACCACGACGACAACCTGTATATCCCGCAGCATGGCGAGGGAGTTCAGGTCGTGCAGCAGGGCCAGGTCCCCGATCAGGAGCGTAACGGGCCGTCCGAGACCTCTCGCGAAGCCTGCCGCTGTGGCGACTGTGCCGTCTATGCCGCTCGCGCCCCTGTTGGAGGCGACGGGGACGGGTGCGCCGTCGGCCGCTGCGTGGGTATCCAGGTCCCGCACAGGCATACTGCTAGCGACGACGAGACCGTGGCCCTGGGGTACGTTTTGCGATACGACCCTGGCCACGAGCGGCTCGTTCGGTTCTCCGGATAGGATCCCGTCCAGATGACGGCCTACCTCCGCCGATGCCTCCCGCCAGCCCGCCGTCCAGGAAGCGTTCGTCGCCGGTGGGTCTTCGGTAGCGGCCCGGGCCAGCGCGGCGCAGAAGTCCAGGATGTCCGCCTCGACGCTGTGGGTAACGCAGTGGGCAGGGTCGAGCCTGAACGGGTTCTCGCGCACGACAACGTAAGGGTCGGGCCGGCTGCGACTCAGGAACTGCTCCAGGCGCTTGGAGAGGGCCCTTCCTCCGACGTGGACCACCGCCTCGGGCGCGTGCGCCTGCGCGAACGAGTCACCCGCCAGAAGCGCGTCGTAGTGGGCGGCGAGTCCCTTCGAGTCCGCGCCGAGGCGGACCTGGGAGCCCACATCAGGCAGGAGCGGCCAGCCTAGGGTGTCGGCGAGCCGCAGAACCGCCTCGCCCTGCTTGCGGGAGGCCAGCCTGCCCGCGACGACGAGACCACGTCTCACAGGGCGAAGCGTTGTCCAGAGGTTGTGAATCTCCATCTCGTCCACGGCGGGTTTCATCGCGGCGTAGCGGGTGTACGGTTCGCCGCTCTGCGCCCAGGAAGATGGTCCGGATAGAACACCCTCTTCCTCCGTATCGGCGAGGAAAGGTTCTCGGAACATCAGGTTCAGGTGGACGGGGCCCTGTGGCGTTCGGCCCGCGCGGTAGGCGGCCTGATCCACGGTTGTCAGGACCATGGCTGGGTCGATGCCAGGGTCGGGGGCCGGCAGGTCGAAGCGCCAGCGGACGTAATCGCCGAAGATGTCGGGCTGGTCTATGGTCTGGTTGGCCCCGGTCTGACGCAACTCCGGGGGGCGGTCGGCGGTGAGCAGGATCATGGGTACGCCGTCGGTCGCGGCCTCGACGACGGCAGGGAGGCCGTTGGCGACCGCGGTGCCCGAGGTCGTGATCCAGGCCGCAGGACGTAGTGTGGCGCGCGCGTAACCGAGGGCTGCGAAGGCGGTCCCACGCTCGTCGAAGTGGATGAGGCTACGGGCCTTCTCGTTTGCGGCGAGCGCCGCGACCAGGGGTGTCGAGCGTGAGCCTGGGGCGACGCAGAAGAAATCTACTCCGCAGCGGCGAAGCTCTTCGACGATCAGGTGCGCCCAGAGGCGATTAGCGCGCGGCGTGTCCCTGTTCAAGCCCGAACATCCCGGTGAAGTCGCCGATCTTCTGCTCGATCTCGGCCCACTCCTCGTCTGGCACGGAGCCGGCGACGATCCCGGCCCCCGAAAAGAGGGCGAGCGTCTTTCCCCGCACGAGCCCCGAGCGGATACCGACGGCGAAATCGGAGGCGTCCGACCCGATCCAACCGACAGTACCAGCGTACCAGCCCCGGTCGAAGGGTTCGAGGGCGCTTATCCTCTCCAGCGCCTCACCTCGCGGATACCCGCCGACGGCAGGGGTAGGGTGCATGGCGTCGAGCAGCCCGGCGTCCGTCACGCCGTCCCTGAGCGTCCCACGAACCTTCGACCTCAGGTGCATTCCCCGCGCCAGCTTCATCTCCGAGACGTTGTCCTCGATCTCCAGCTCCTCACAGAGCGGCCCCAGCGCCTCCCTGATACCTTTGCTCACGTAAGTGTGCTCGACCCTGTCTTTGGCGCTGTGCAACAGGTCGTCGCGCAGCCCTTCGTCGTCCGCCGAAGATGCCCCGCGAGGCCTGGTCCCTGCCACGGCCTCGCTCTCAACCAGGCGTCCTTCGCGACGGAACAGGCGTTCGGGAGAGGCCCCGAGAAACGCCGTCCCATCCTCAGGCTCGGCGTAGAAATGGAAGCAGTCAGGAGTAGCCGCCCTTAGGCTCTCGAGTAGCAACGTGGGGTCCAGATCCCCATCGAAACCGAACTCGGCCCTACGGGCAAGCACGACCTTCCCCAGGCGCCCTTCCGAAAACGCGCCGATGGCCCGCTCGACGTTCTCCCTCCAACCCTTCAGGTCGGGGCTATCCTCACGGAGTACGGGGGTCGGCAACAGAGATCTCGACGTACCCTCAGGAAACGAGAGGTCTTCGATGTCCTGCACTATCTTCGAGGCGTAGGCCGTATCCTTGGGGAGCACCAGGTTGCAGACCAGCGTCGTCTCCGTCTCCCCTGCGTGCAGCTCGAAGCGCGGCAAGACGAATCGGTAAGCGCTGAACGCGGCCCATTCCTCATCGGGCTTCCCGAGCGGATCGAAGCGCGCTCCTCCGTAGTAGCGAGCCCCCGAAACCCCTGAATCAGGCAACGCCGCGAGCAGCTTGGATAGAGATCCTGCACCCTCAGAGACGCCTGCCTCCCGCAAGTCCGCGACTCCCACGGCCGCGACCCCGGCCCGGTCTTCACGCCCCGACCAGTAGACCTTCGGGAACATTTCCTGCTCTGAGAGCCACCTGAAAGGGTCAATCCGTCCCGCGGGTACGGTGAGACGCACGATTCTCTCTACCTGGTCAGCGACGCTCTCAAGCCTCGCCTCCGAGAGCGTATGGCTCACCCGGTCGGCCAGCAGCCAGCGGGCGGCGGACGCACCGTTCTCTCCAAGTAGGCCGGAGTGTTCCCTGCTCAGCAAGATCTATACCACCTCGTCATCTCAGAGTGTAGTGTAGCAAGGAGTATCTAACGGTATAGCGGCTTCGCTCACAATTGCAAGCATTTCAGCATTTCAGCTAGTCTCTTGCTCTACTCCCTGCTCCTGTCCTCCACTCTCTGGAATCCGGGTGAAGGCGACCTTCACCCAGATTCCGTATACAGCCTCGGGTAGAGTTGTTTGTAGCGTTTGTAGGCGGGCTCGTAGGAAGTCTCGCCAGGTTTTATGGGACTCTCGGGTTCGGGGGTTAGGGGGAGCGTGTCTTCGGCTGTTGGGTAGACGCCGGAGGCGAGGCCGGCCAGGAAAGCAGCGCCACGGGCCGATGCGACGGAGGATATCTCATCTGGCAAAAGCCACAACGGGCGGCCGAGCACGTCCGCCAGTAGTTGCCGCCAGGGCTCTCCCGAGCTTCCTCCGGTTCCACCTCCTGCGAGGCGCAGTTCGGGGGCGATGGTCCCCTGATCCTCCATCGCCTCGAGGGCTTCGCGCAGGGCGAATGCGACGCCTTCGAGGGCGGCGCGCAGGAGGTGGCCGCGCGTGTGGTCGAGCCCGAGGCCGGTCCAGGCGCCACGGGCGCCTGGGTCGAAGCGCGGCGTCCTCTCTCCGCTCAGGTATGGCAGGAACGTGACGCCTGCCGAGCCTGGCGGCACTGCGAAGGCCTCCTCGTAGACATCGTTCCAGGAGGCGCCGAGCATTTTGCGGACCCACTCCAGGGCGAGGCCTGCGTTCTGGACCGCCGCCATCGAGTACCAGAGTCCTGGTACGGCGGCCCGATACAGGTGGGTGCGCCC
>JACCSM010000251.1 GCA_013698525.1 Rubrobacteraceae bacterium | reverse complement strand
GAGTCAGGCTGCGGGGGCTGCTCCATGTTCGTCGACAACGTCGGCCACTTCGCTCTCCCTCACCTGCACGCCCGCGATACTTCCCTGGTGCTGGTATCCCCCGCTCCGCAGGGCGACATCGAGCGGTTGAGGCAGCGCATGGGTTGGACGATCCCCTGGTTCACCACTACCGACGACTTCTCAGAGGACTTTGGCGTCGCTGAGTACTTCGGCCTCAACGTCTTCCTGCGCGAAGGCGAGGAGGTCTTTCGCACCTACTTCACGGGTGGCCGCGCGGCCGAGGCGATCGGGCCCGTCTGGAGCTTCCTCGACATGACCCCGCTCGGCCGGCAGGAGACGTGGGAGGACTCGCCGGAGGGCTACCCGCAGGACCCGCCGTACTCCTGGTGGCGCCTCCACGACGAATACGAACCACAGCAGAGCCGATGACCGAGCTCCTGGCAGGCGCCTACACCGTGTGTGGGCCGGCCAGCACGAAAGGACCCGGCGATGAACGGACTGAGCCCACGATGATCCGCCGCTTCGAGTCGCTGGTTATCGTGGTCACGGGAATAGGGCGAGCGGTTGACTGGCGGGTTGCCTCCAAGGGCGTCGTCGTCGTGATCGGCGCCCGCCGCGAAGACGTCGGCCGTGCGAGTCGCGTCGTTGGCACGGTTCCGGGTTTCACGTGATGTCGAGTACAATTCCGTAGATGGGAGAACCGGAGCTCATGGACCGGCAGGTACTAAAGGCCAAGCTCTACGTGCCCCGTTGCCGTTCGAACGCCGTGTCTCGTCCACGCCTCCACGAGTCGCTTGATGAGGGCGCGCGCCGCGAGTTGACCGTCGTCTCCGCGCCCGCCGGTTTCGGCAAGACGACTTTGCTCGCGGACTGGAGCCGGCGTAGCGAACTTCCGGTAGCCTGGGTCTCGCTGGACGAAAGGGACGACGATCCGGTACGCTTCTTCTCGTACGTGAGAGCGGCCATCGGGACGATCCACAAGGACTTCGGGACAACCACGCGTGCTTTCCTGGGCTCCCTGCAGTCTCAGGAGGAGCTCGAGCCCGTCCTCACCGCGCTTAGCAACGAGATCCTGGAGTTGCCGCGCGACTTCGTCCTCGTGCTCGACGACTACCACACCATACGCTCGGAGACCATCCACGATGCCCTATCCTTTCTGATGGACCACTCGCCGCCGCCGATGCACCTGGTTCTCGCCGGTCGCACGAGTCCGCCGTTGCCGCTTCCTAGGCTGCGTGCACGGGGAAGATTGACCGAACTTGGCGTCGCTGACCTGCGCTTCACACTCGAAGAGGCGGCGAATTTTCTCCGCCGCACAATGGCCCTTGACCTCACCGCAGAGAGAGTTGCGACGCTAGAAAAAGAGACGGAGGGCTGGATCGTCGGCCTGCAGTTGGCGGCACACGCCCTCAGGGGAGGCGAAGACGAGGCCAGACCAGTCGAGCCATTCGCCGGTAGCGCCCGTCACGTCTTCGACTACCTCGCCGATGAAGTTCTCTCCCGTCAGCCGGAAGACGTAAAGGAGTTCCTGCTCAAGACCTCCATCGTCGAGACCCTGAGCGGTCCCCTGTGCGAAGCACTCACGGACACGACTGGTGGACGGGAGATGCTTGAAAGGCTGGAGAGGGCCAACCTCTTCCTGGTACCGCTGGACGAAAAGGGGCGCTACTACCGTTATCATCACCTTTCCGCCGCTTTCCTGCGCGAACGCCTGCAGCGCGTGCATCCGGATGTAATCCTCGAGCTGCACCGCCGCGCCGGTCTCTGGTACGAGGACGACGGTTGCATCTCAGGGTCGGTCGATCACGCCCTGGCTGCGGAGGACTTCGACCGGGCGGCGGGCCTGATCGAGGAGGAGACTGCCGTGCGGCGCAGATACGTGGACGCCTCTCTGATGCTGCGCTGGCTGGAAACGCTGCCTGACCGGCTCGTGCGTCAGCGCCCGCAACTCTGCATGCTCTACGCCTGGGCGCTCGCCCACGCCGGACAGTTGGAAGGGGCGGAGCGCCGACTCCAGGATACGGAGGAGGCCCTGAAACTCGACGAGAGAGCTTCGATTGCGGGACTCTCCGATGAAGAGCGCACGATGCTGGGCGAGATATGCATCATCCGCGCCCGAATGGCCGCCATGCAGGAGAACGCGCCGCTTACGACGGAGCTCTCCAATCAGGCCCTCGACCTGCTTCCGGAGGGCGAGCTTCATTTGCGTGGCGATGCCGCGTTGGACTTGGGCCACGCCTACTGCTCCGTCGGAGACCTCGAGTCTGCTAGTGGAGCGTTCGCCAGGGCCGCAGCCACCGGCCGGGCCGCCGACGACCTCAGGACGGCCCTGTTCGCCCTCAGGTACCAGGCCTCTCTGGAGATCTCCAGGGGACGACCCAGGAAGGCGGAAGACCTGCTGTTGGACGGACAGCGGCTGGCCGAGAGTCGGCCTGAGGGAGTGCCTTCGGTAGCCGGCATGATCCACACGGGGATGGGCGAGCTGCTCTACGAGCGCGGAGAACTGGACGAGGCCCGACGGCTCCTGGAAACAGGTATCGAGCACGGCCGGCGGAGCGGCGAGGCGAAGATACTGGTCTACGGCTACGTCAACCTCGCCCGAGTGCTGATGGCCCGCGGGGACGCCGAAGGGGCGCACTCCCTCATCAGGGAGGCTGGCAGGCTCACACCGAGGTGGCCGCTCGTTTGGGCGTGGCAGGCGCGGCTCTACCTGGCGCAAGGCGAAGTGGAGTCGGCGGCGCGCTGGGCCAGGGAGTATGGGGCGACCCAGGATTACCTGAGCTACCCACGCCATTTCGAGCGGATCACGATGGCTCGCGTGCTACTCGGGGAGGGCAGGACCGACGAGGCGCTCGACTTCCTCGGCCAGCTCCTCGAGGACGCGGTATCCGACGGACGGATGGCGCACGTGATCGAACTCCTCGCGCTGCTCGCGCTCGCCTCCGAGAGAAGGGACGCAACGGTTGAAGCGTTGGGCCACCTCGAACGCGCGCTCGCCCTGGCCGAACCGGAGGGCTTCGTGTGCCTCTTCGTCGACGAGGGACCGCCGATGGCCGCATTACTCGAGAGGTTGATCCGAGAGCCGCGGGAAGATGGGTCTTACGCTGCTACCCCTGACGGCTACGCGGGCAGGCTGTTGGAACACTTTGCTGCGGAGACGGGACTTTACGGCAACTCCGGAAACGGGACATCACGAAGTGGCCGGAGCCCTGGGCTCGAACCCTTGAGCGAGCGCGAGATAGAGGTGCTCGAGTTAGTCGCCTCCGGCCGGTCTAACGCGGAGATCGCCGGGGAACTCTACCTCTCCGTGGGGACCGTCAAGGCACACGTCCACCACATCTTCGGCAAGCTCCTCGTGCGCAACCGCTCCCATGCCGTCGCGAGGGCAAGGGAACTACACATGCTCGGTTAGCCACTCCAAAATAAACCAGCAGTAAACCACCGGGTACGACCTTCGGTAGATTAAACCCGGGCTATCGGCTCCTAGACTGGCCTCGAAGCCAGAACAGGGGAGTCGAGTGATGATACTGATGGACCTCAACGAGCAGGCGGATAGGGACTTCGGTCGGGCGCGGCGCAAGGCATGGCTGCGACGGCTGATGTTGCGCTTGCGAAGGGAACCCACCGCTCACGACACATCGCCGTCCTTCGACGAGGCGAGAAGGTCGCTTCGAGCGTACAATCGCGTCCGCAGGGGGATAAGGGTCGTCGATCTGGAGAAGATCGTCGGGAGCGTGGGACGCCGCACGGACTTCGACCGCTGCTTCATGCCCCTTCGCGCGAGTGCGTGGGATAGGTGGAAACGCGTGGATCTGGCGTTCTACCGGGACAAGGTGCTTCCGCCGGTGAGCCTGTACAAACTGGGGGATGCCTACTTTGTCGAGGACGGCAACCACCGAGTCTCCGTCGCCCGCTACCACGGTGTGCCGGCCGTCGAGGCCAATGTGACGGAGTTCCTGCCCTCCCGCGTCGAAAGTCGGAACGCCGGGCGCGCGGTCGTACCGGATACGATGGCCGCGTGAGCTCCTGGGGCGCTTGCTTGGCCTACACGTGGCCAGCGCTGCTCCTCACCATTATTGGGCTGTTCTTGCGCCGTGCTTCCCGAGACCCGAAGACCCCGTGCGGTGACGCGGTTCTGGTCGACCTTGGCCTTGGGCTCGTGGCGGTCGCCGCCTCCGTTTTGTGGCTTCAGGTCCTCGCGTTGGTTGTCTCTTGACTAGCACCAGCTACGACGCATCGGTTTCCAGGGGTCTGCGCAGAGTTCCGTGCACGTCCGCGGAACCCATCCGGAAGTCCAAGGACAGCCCTATCAAGGACCTGACAGGCATGAACGCATTCGTCCTGGAAGACGGCTTCGTCTACCATGCGTACGCGGCCTTCGCTCGCGTCACGGACGCCCTCTGGAGGATGTGGCAGTGGCTAGTTCGCGCGCCCAAAGGACGCAAGGAGGCGAGCCGGTGTCTTCGCCTTCACGACGAGTACGACCGAGGAGGAGAGATGAAAAAGCGCGATTGGTATCAGCCCGGCGTCGCCTGCTGGGTCGACACGCTTCAGTCAGACCCCGATAGCGCGGTCGGCTTCTACACGGAGCTGTTCGGGTGGGATGCCGACAGCCGGACGGCGTCCGACCCAGCCGGGAAGTACTTCGTGTGTAAGCTCCGCGGTCGCGACGTTGCCGCGATCGGCTCGAAGCCGTCCGAGGACGTGCCTCCCGAGTGGAACACCTACGTCTGGGTCGACAGCGTCGATGATGCTGCGGCGAAGGCCATCGAAGCGGGCGGCAACGTGGTCCTCGAGCCGATCGATACCCTGGGTGGCGGGCGAGCGGCGATGCTCGCCGACTATGCCGGGGCCGTGTTCGGCGTCCTGGAGCCGGGCGCGCACCGGGGCGCCGGACTCGTCAACGATCTGGGTGTCTGGGCCATGTCGGTGCTCAACACCAGTGACGTAGAGGGCTCCAAGCGCTTTTACGGTGCCGTGTTCGGCTGGGGCACGGAGACGTTCGACGCGGGAGGCAGCGAGCTCACGATGTAGCGTCTGCCCGGGTACGTCGGGGGAGTGTCGGAGCAGCCGGTGCCTCACGACGTGGTCGCCGCGATGGCGTCAATCACCGGCGAGGGCTTCCCAGACGATGGCCAGGCTGGTCCGCAGCCCCTACTGGTGCGGGCCAAGGAGGATGCGGCGCCGCATTGGAGCGTCAACTTCTGGGTCCCCGATGCCAACGCGGTCGCCGCCAAGGCCGCCGAGCTCGGGGGAAGGTTGGTGGTGTGCCCCTACGACGCGCTGGGCTTCAGAGCAACCGTCGTGGCCGACCCGCAAGGCGCCGCTCTCACCGTTGGCCAGCCGATCACGGAACCCTGAGCGGTGCGTTCCACCTCCGCCGGCCGCACGTCCGCGGCAATCCAGGCCGTCTGAGCATTGGCTTACCTCCGTGCGAGAGTGTTCGGTCGGGCTTACTCGCCGCCGAAGTGTAGCCCAGATGGGCCGTAGAGGGTCAAGAAGTAGTACCCTGCCAGCCCGAACCCGATCGTCATGACGAGCACGCGTAGGGCGGTGCGGTTTACCCTGCCGGTTAGCGCGCCCCCGAGGTAACCGCCGATCAGGCCGCCGACGGCCATCGGCACGCCGTATCCCCAGTGGATCTCACCGTAGATCACCAGCACGACCACAGCCACGCCCCTCAGGCTCCCCGCGAGCAGGTTCTTCAAGGGCACGACGCGGTGGACATCTCCCATCCGCAGCAGGCTGAGGGCACTGATCATCAAAATGCCGATGCCTGCCCCGAAGTAGCCGCCGTAGAGGGCAACAGCGAACACGACAGCCACTGCGAGCGGCCACAGCGCCGTCGCGAGGCCGCGGTTTTCCTGGCCACCGGCGTTGCGGCGGGAGAGCCACGGCTCGAGTACGAACAGGACCGTGCCGCCAAGCACCAACCACGGCACGAGGAACAAGAGATTGCGGTCGCCCGTCCATACCAGTATCAGCGCCCCCACAAGCCCGCCCAAAGCGCTCGGGATGAGGAGCAACCACAGCCGGGGCACCTCGCGCAACTTGCTGCGGGTACGCCATACGGCGCTCGGGTAAGCGGGGAGCAGGGCGAGAGCGCTCGTTGCGTCGGCGACCACTGGCGGGACTACGAGGGCTAGCAGCGGGAACGTTATCAGGCCGCCACCACCCGCGAGCGAGTTGATCAGGCCCGCTGCAACAGCCGCCACAAAGAACAGGATGTGAGTCTCCAACCCGCCCTGACCCCGCTCGCCTCTAACTCTAGCCAACGCCCCGATGATCGCACCTCCCGAACCC
>JACCSM010000172.1 GCA_013698525.1 Rubrobacteraceae bacterium | reverse complement strand
ACCTTCTCGGGATCCCCTGACGCGATGACCGTGCCGTCATCTTCGTGCGCTTCGATACCCGATCGCTCCGCCGCCTCGCGCCAGTCTCCCGAGGTCGAGATCATGGTCACCTCAATAGTCTCCGCCGGTCCTGCTTCGCTTACGTCTTCGAGGGCCGAGATGAGGGCCGTGTAACGCAGCGCTGACTCCTGCGGGCAGTCGAGCAAAATGGTGGCCCGCATTCCGTCACTATCCCGTCCGAGCGCGAAGCCAGCGACGGGCATCCTCTTGTTCTGGAGCGTCATGAGTAGCCTGTTCAGGGCGAGCATGCCGCCGGTGAAGCGGACCTCGATGGTGTTCAGGGCGACGCCCGTTGCCGTTTCAGGCACCGTCTTCCTCGATCATCTCGTTGACGGACATGCCAGATGGGATCATGGGGTAGACGTTCGCCTCGGGGTCGATGTGGAAGTCCAGGATGGTGCAGCCTTCCTGCTCCTGCGCCCAGCGCACGGCCGCCTCGACGTCGTCGCCCTCGCTGACGGTGCGTCCGGCGAGCCCGTAGGCGGCGGTGAGCTGCTCGTAGTCGGGCCCCGTTATGGGTGTCTCGGAGTAGCGGCGGTTGTGGAAGAACTGCTGCCACTGTCGAACCATCCCGAGGTAACCGTTGTTCAAGACGGCGACCTTTATGTTCAGCCCGAAGTCCCTTATCGTGGCGAGCTCCTGGAGGTTCATCTGGATGCCGCCGTCACCGGCTATGACCCACACAGGGTCTTCCGGATAGGCGAAAGCCACGCCCATCGCCGCCGGCAGCGCGAAGCCCATCGTGCCGAGGCCCCCGCTGGTGATGTGGCTGTTGGCCTTGGTGAACTCGAAGAACTGGGCAGCCCACATCTGGTGCTGGCCGACGTCCGTGACGAGCCGCAGGTCTGGGCCGGCCGCGGCCTTTATGGCCTCCATAACCTGTATAGGACCGTACTCGTCCCGCGCCGACTCCTTGCGGCGCCTCTCGGGCTCCTGGGTCTTCGCCAGTTCCTCGCGCCACCGCCCGCATCCTTCGCCCTCGTCGGGGGAATTATCCAGGTGTCCGAGGATCGAACGCATCGCGGCCTTCGCGTCTGCGGCAATACCTACGGTCGGCTTTATGACCTTGCCGAGCTCTGAGGGGTCGACGTCGATGTGGATGATCTTCGCGTCTTTTGCGAACTTGTGGGCCGCGCCCGTGATCCTGTCGTCGAAGCGCATCCCGACCGCGAAAAGGAGGTCGGAGCGGTCTATGGCGCGGTTGACGCTGGCCTGACCGTGCATCCCCGGCCAGCCCAGATACAGCGGGTGGTCGTCGGGGAAGGCGCTTATGCCGAGCAGCGTCGTCACGACGGGGATGCCCGTCCTCTCAGCGAGCAGCCTGAGCTCCATCTCGGCGCCCCCCAGCGTGACGCCGTGTCCGGCCAGGATCAGGGGCCGTTTCGCGTTCCGCAGGAGCATCGCGGCCCGCTCGAGCCCCGGCGACTCCACTGGAGGAGGCGCCTCTCGTAGACGACGGTAGCCGTTGTCGTTTGTGGCCGCGAACTGTACGTCCTTGGGCACGTCAACGAGGACGGGGCCGGGCCTTCCCGAGCGGGCGATCTCGAAGGCCCGCCGCATCGTCGGGTAGAGCTCGTCGGGGTCTTCGACTAGGAAGGAGTGCTTGGTAAAGGGCAGCGTCATGCCCATGACGTTCGTCTCCTGGAAGGAGTCCTTACCGAGCGCCGGACGTCCGACCTGGCCCGTGATCGCCACGAGCGGCACGGAGTCCATCTGGGCCGTGGCGAGCCCCGTAACGAGGTTGGTCGCCCCGGGTCCGCTCGTCGCCACGCACACCCCGACCCCGCCCGTCGCCCTGGCGTAGCCGTCCGCCGCGTGGGCCGCTGCCTGTTCGTGACGGGTGAGGATGTGTTTGAGTGGGTAGTCGGCGAGGGCGTGGTAGAAAGGCATGATCGCGCCCCCAGGGTATCCGAAGAGGTACTCGACCCCTTCGTCGAGTAGCGCCTCGCACATGGCCTCGCTGCCCGTGCGCGGCTTGTATTCGATGTTGAATGCTGTGTTTTCCACGGTTTGCCCCGTTCTGATAGGAGAAGTTGCCTCGATCTTGCCGAAGAACGGGATGTGCTCCCGTCTTGCGGCTCTAGGCGGACCGGAGAACGCCGTCCCGGCCCGCCAGGCTAATTAGTCGTAGGGCGGACGGTACGGCGACCGTGGATACTCGTGGATGGATGGGCGGAGCGAGCAGGCGCGAGATCTTGAGCATCAAGCCCGAGATCCTCCGTCTCCGCGCCGTTTCCGAAACCTCGCTCAAAGCGTTCCTCACTCATTCGACCGCAAGTGGGGTGAAGGGTTACACAATGGTAGAGGGTTGTCAAGGCGCATATAGCTCCAATCCCGCACGGACCGAAGAAAACGTGGCCGGGAAGTCAGGAAACAGCGATCCTCGACCACGGCGTGAACGTGGCGGACGGCCAGCACCTTCATCTATCTTCTTTCTAGCGGTTCGTCGTCGAG
>JACCSM010000135.1 GCA_013698525.1 Rubrobacteraceae bacterium | reverse complement strand
CAGGCCGCGCGGGCTCGCGCCGCCGCTGCTGCGATAGTCGAGAAAGCACCGAAGCCGTCTCCGGAAGACGCGGAGCCCGTTCCTGTCGAGGAGCCCGAGCCAATACCGGAGGTACAGGTCTCCCAGGTCAAGCGGGCCAAGGTGCCGCGGGCCGATCTACAATCCGAACAGGCAGCCGCCGAGCGCGAGGCCGCCGCACAGGCAGCCGCCGAGAGGGCACAGCGGCTCGCCGAACAGCGCGCCGCCGAGCGACAGGCCGCCAGGAAAGCGGCGGAGCAGGCCGCCGAACAGGCAGCCGCCGAGAGGCAGGCCGCCAGGCTGGCCAGGCAGGAAGCCAGGCAGGAAGCCGAGAGGCAGGCCGAGCTCGCCGCCCAGCGTGCCGCCGAGCGACAGGCTGCGAGGGAAGAGGCAGAGCGTGAGGCCGAGCGAGCAGCCCGGCGTGCCGCGATAGAGGAGGCCGCGGCGGAACAGGCAGCCGCCGAGCGCGAGGCCGCCAGGCTGGCAGCCGAGCGGCGTGCCGAAGAACGCGCCGCCGAACGCGCCGAGGCCAGCGCATCCGCGAGTGCTGCCGCCAGTGAGCAGGCCGCAGCAGAACAGGCAGCCGAACGGCGTGCCGAGAAGCGGGCAGAAGCCAGGCAGGAGGCACGCGCCGCCGAGGCCAGCGCATCCGCGAGTGCTGCCGCCAGTGAGCAGGCCGCCGAACGTACCGAAGCCAGCGCATCTGCCAGCGCATCTGCTCCCAGCTCGCAAGATTCCGGGCGAGGCGGCGGTGGTAGGAGCAACGGCGCACAAGCATCGTCCTCTGCCAGCGCGACAGCTAGCGCCTCGGCCCCCGCTTCCAGATCGCGTGGCGGTGGTGGGGTGGGTAGTTATGGAGACGACGTGCTCGCCGTGGCGCAGGAGCACCTGGGGACCCCCTACAGGCTCTCCCCTCCGGGACCCTGCGTGGCTTTCGAGGCCGAGGACTGCTCCTGCTTCACGATGCTGGTCTTCCAGGAGTTCGGCATCGCCTTGCCCGATTCTCCAGGCGCCCAGATGGGCTACGGTACACCGGTCCACGGTGCTCCGCAGGCAGGAGACCTACTCTTCTGGAGCGAGGACAACAGCGGGTACATCACCCACGTCGGTATAGCCATGGGCGACGGGACCACAATTCACGCCCAGATCGGTAGCGAGGTGACCGTTACCAGCATCAATTACATAAACGGTTACGTTGGAGCGAGGAGACTCCTCTAGAGGGTCTTCTAGCGGGAAGCGAGAGGGAGGTCCGTTTTGGACCTCCCTCTCTCGTGTCTGACCCCCCTATAGGGCAAGAGATAAAGGATTTCAAACACTTGCAGCCCGTTGGTCCATGCGGCGGGTTAGCGTCGTATACATCTGGGTAAGAAGATTCGCGAAGTTGCAAAGTTACGCTTCCGGCAAGCCACTCGTCAGTTTGCGTGAGGAGAGCCGGATGACCGAGAGGTCCGATGGAGCGTGAAACAGCCAGGATAACGGAAGAGGGGAGCGGGCTCTCGGGCCCGATCTCACTGACCCTTCCGAGCAGCCCCGAGTACGTACTGCTCGCCCGTTTGGTGATGGGCCAGGCCGGACGTCTGGCGGGACTCGAACCTGAAGAGGTCTACGACCTCAAGCTTGCCGTTACCGAGGCGGTGACCAACGTGATTCGCCACGCCTCCGTGGAGAGCTACGAGATCGAGTACAGGGTCTTGCCGTTGGGCGTCGAGGTAAGCGTCACAGACGCCGGCGGCGGTTTCAGGGTTATGGATCTCACGGGCGAGCCGGATGAGCACGGCGGGTTCGGCCTTACCGTGATACGCAATTTGGTGGACGAGCTGGTGCTCGACTCGACGAAGGGCGGGGGGACACGACTGAAGATGATCCGGCGCGTCCGCAGATAGGCCGGAATGCCAGTAAAAGGACTATCTCCCGGCGTTTCGTGAACTATTCGGTTGAATCTTCGGTGGACGTTAATATACAGTTAACTGTGTACGTAGTATCGTCGCATCCGAGAACTTTAAGAGGGACTGAAGGTAGACGTTGCAGCAACGTGTGAATCCCGGCAACAAATCGCTCGCCGACTACCGCAGCATAGTTCGTCGGGAGCTCTATGATGAGATAGTGGCCCTCGGGGAGCGCCTGAGGGGTAAGCGGGTACTGCACGTGAGTGCGACGAGCTTCGGTGGTGGGGTCGCGGAGATCCTGTACACGCTCGTGCCGCTGATGCGGGATGCCGGCCTCGAGACCGAGTGGGACATCATGTTCGGGTCGGAGCCTTTCTTCAACGTCACCAAGAGCTTCCACAACGCCCTGCAGGGCGCCGACTATGAGCTTACCGTCGAAGACCGGGCGATCTACGAAGAGTACAACCGCATCTCTGCCGAGTCCCTCCAGAAGTCCGGCGAGGACTGGGACATCATGTTCGTCCACGATCCACAGCCGGCACTGCTCAAGCACTTCTCGGGCGGCCTTTCGCCGCAGACGAAGTGGATCTGGCGCTGCCACCCTGACCTCTCGACCCCAAACAGGCACGTGCTCGACTACCTACTGCCGCACATAGCGGACTACGACGCGCAGATTTACACCATGGAGGAGTACACTCCTCCTGACGTGCACCTGCCCGGGCTTACCCTCATCCCCCCGGCGATAGACCCACTCTCGCCCAAGAACATGGCCTTGAGCGCTGACGACTCCCGCTACATCGTCAGCCAGTTCGGCGTGGACGTGGAGAAGCCTTTTATGGTGCAGGTCTCGCGCTTCGACCCATGGAAGGACCCTCTCGGCGTCATAGACGCCTACAGGCTCGTGAAGGATGAGGTCCCCGAGGTACAGCTCGTCCTGATCGGCTCGATGGCCCACGACGATCCCGAGGGTTGGGACTACTGGTACAAGACGGTCAACTACGCCGACGGAGACCGTGACATCTTTCTGTTCTCCAACCTCACGAACGTTGGAGCCATAGAGGTCAACGCCTTCCAGTCCATAGCAGACGTGGTGATCCAGAAGTCCATCCGCGAGGGCTTCGGGCTCGTCGTGACGGAGGCGCTCTGGAAGGCGAGGCCCCTTGTAGCGAGCAGGGTAGGCGGCATCCCCATGCAGGTCGACGCAGGAGGCGGCATGCTGGTGGATACGATCCCCGAGGTAGCCTCCGCGTGCACGAAGCTCCTCAAGGATCGCGACTTCGCCCGCGAGATGGGCCGTCACGGCAAGGAACACGTCAGGACGCACTACCTCACGCCGCGGCTCCTCCGCGACGACCTCCTCCTTTTCGCTAAACTGCTCGGTGCGTAGCTGAGCAGGCAGCGAACGAGAGGGGGGACTTGGCGCACGGCGAGGGCGGAAGGACCATCGTGGTCTCGAACAGGGGGCCTGTAACGTTCACCCGCGGCGAGTCGGGGGAGCGCGAGCACTCCAGGGGGGCAGGGGGCCTCGTCACAGCCCTGAATGCGGTCCTGAGACGTGCCGAGAACGCGGTCTGGATCGCCTCAGCCCAGAGCGAGGAGGACGTCGCTGTCTCGAAGGAGCCGGCGCCCTACGAGGTCGAGGACCTGCGCATCAGGCTCGTCGAGCACGACCCCGCCTCTTACGACCTGATGTACAACGAGCTCGCCAACCCGCTCCTTTGGTTCGTCCAGCACGGGCTCTACGACCTCCCTTACTCTCCGACGCTCGGGGACGAAACGAGGCGGGCCTGGGAGGAGGGATACGTCCCCGTCAACCGCAACTTCGCCGACGCCGTAATCGAGACGGCGGCGGACGAGGATTCGCCCACCATCCTCCTCCACGACTACCAGCTCTACATGACCCCGCTCTTCGTCCGCGAGCGTCTCGGGGCTGGCGCCTTTCTCTCCCTGTTCGTCCACATCCCCTGGCCCGAGCCGGACCTCTGGCGCGTCCTGCCGCACTACATAAGGGAGGGTGTGCTCGAGAGCCTCCTCTCGGCCGACGTCGTCGCCTTCCACACCCACCGCTACGCCCGCGCATTCGCCGAGACCGCCGCCGACGTACTCGGAGCCGAAGTCGAGGGCGGTGTGATCCACTACAGAGGACGCGATGTGTGGGTGCGGGCTTACCCTATCTCCATAGATCCTGGGGAGTTCGAAGACCTGGCAAGCAGCGAGGCCGTGCTCGAAGAAGAGAGGTTCGTCAGGGGCCTTCCGGGAAAGCTCCTGCTGCGCGTCGACCGCACGGACCTCTCCAAGAACGTCGTCCGCGGCTTTCTGGCCTACGGCAGGATGCTGGAGCGTCACCCCGAGATGAAGGGCGAGGTTACCTTCCTCGCCCAGCTCCAGCCCTCCCGTACCGACATTCGTGAGTACGCCGCCTACATGGAAGCCGTGGGAAGAACGGCGGAGGAGGTCAACGAGGAGCACGGCACGGGCTCATGGAGGCCCATCGAGCTCTATATGGAGGACAACTTTCCCCGCTCCGTCGCCGCCTACAAGAACTTCGACGTCCTGCTCGTCAACGCCGTCCGCGACGGCATGAACCTCGTCGCCAAGGAGGCTGCCGTAATCAACGAGAAGAACGGCGTCCTCGTCCTCTCCGAGAACGCTGGCGCCCACGAGGAGCTGGGCGAGCATGCCCTGACCATCAACCCCTACGATATCGACGAGCAGGCCGAAGCGATCCACGCTGCGCTCTCGATGCCGGAAGAAGAACGTGAGATCAGGGCGAAAGGGCTGCGCGAAACGGTCAGGTCCAACACCATAGAAGACTGGGTCGAGGCGCAGATAGAGGACATAGAGGCGTACCGGGAACTGCAGGGATAAACGCGGCGATGCGCATCTTCTTGATGGCAGCGGCCGCGCTGATCGCGCTGGCCAACGCCATCCTTTACAGTTTGATCGGTAACAACACTTTTACCAACCTCTTCGATTTCCACTTCGATCCATGGTCCCTCTCCGCGATGTATGTGCTCTGTGCCGTCTTCGCGGGGCTTCTGGTCGCAGGCGGCCTCATCGGGTTTGCGGAGAAAATACTTCGGGAGAGCTTCTTCGCGCGGTACGGTTTGATGGTGCTGGCGATCTGCATCGGGGGAGCGATGCTGGCCATCCTACTGACCACCGTCACTTACCTCTTCGACGACGCTGCCTACGTGCCGAGAGCGACCTCCGAAACCATTTACACGCTCGTTCTGGTCACCATACCTGGGGCGACCTTGGGCGCGATAGAAGGCGTAATCCTCGCTTTCCCGCTGGCCTGGCTCCTTGGTCTGTTCAAGGAACGGAACTA
>JACCSM010000110.1 GCA_013698525.1 Rubrobacteraceae bacterium | reverse complement strand
AGTGCATCAGCGAGAGCCGCTTCGTCGACCACCGGACCGCGCGAAGAGTTGACGAGAATGGCTGTGGGTTGCATGAGGTCCAGCTCCCCCTGGCCTATCAGGTGCCTGGTCTCGGGCGTGAGCGGGGTGTGGACGGAGATGAAGTCCGCGGTTTCGAGCAGCTCGTCGAGCTCGAGGTACTGCGCCCCGGTCTCATTCTCTGCGCTTTCGTTGCGGTATTGGTCGTGGTACAGGACCTCCATGTCGAACCCCCGGGCGCGGCGGGCTACGGCTTGTCCGATTCTGCCGAACCCTACGACCCCGAGCTTCTTGCCCCAGACGTCAGGACCCGTGAGCTGCATCGGTCCCCAGGCGTCCCACCCGCCGGAGCGCAGGAGACGCTCAGCCTCGCCGAGTCTTCTGGCCGCCGCGAGCAACAGCATGAAGGCGGTATCGGCGGTGGTCTCGTTCAGGACCTCGGGGGTGTTGGTCACTACGACGCCCCGCTCCCCGGCGGCGTCGAGGTCTACGTTGTCGTAGCCGACGGCCATGTTTGCGACGACCTTGAGGTCTTCGCCGGCCGCGTCCATCAACTCCGCATCCACCTTCTCTGTGACGGTGGAGAGGATGCCGGCGGCCCCGCGGGCTGCCTCGAGGAGCTCTTCGCGCGCGGGCGGCCCCTCTGAGAGCACCGCCACATCGAACCCTTCGAGGACACGGAGCCCGGCGGACGGGATCTCACGGGTAACGAGGACCTTATCGGGCATGGGCTTCCTCCCTTTTCCGGGCTCTACTCTGCGAGCATCTGGCGCAGGACGGTCGGCAGGATACCGCCGTTACGGAGGTACTCGACCTCGACCGGGGAGTCCACGCGCGCCTTTACCTCGAACTCCTTTTCTTCGCCTTCGTCGCTAGTGACCTTCACGGTCAACTGCTTGCCAGGCTCGAGGCCTGAGAGGCCGGCGATGTCGAAGGACTCGTGGCCGCTCAGCCCCAGGGATTCTGCGCTCTCGCCATCTGCGTACTGTAGCGGGAGGACGCCCATGCCGATCAGGTTCGAGCGGTGGATGCGTTCGAAGCTCTCGGCGATAACGGCCCTTACCCCGAGCAGGAACGAGCCCTTCGCCGCCCAGTCGCGCGACGAGCCGGACCCGTATTCTTTACCGGCGAGCACCACGAGGGGCACGTTCTCCTCTGCGTACTTCAGGCTCGCCTCGTAGATCGTGGTCTCTTCGCCGTCAGGGAAGTGGAGTGTGTAGCCGCCCTCTTTGTCCACGAGCTGGTTGCGGAGCCTGATGTTGCCGAACGTGCCACGCACCATGACCTCGTGGTTGCCGCGACGGGAGCCGTAGGAGTTGAAGTCGCGCGAGTTCACGCCCTTTTCGATCAGGTACTGTCCCGCTGGCATCTTCGAAGGTATGGCGCCGGCAGGCGAGATGTGGTCGGTGGTCACGGAATCGCCGACCTTCACGAGGACGCGCCCGCCCTCGATGTCCTTCAGGTCTTCGGCCTCGGATCCCATGTCCTTGAAGAATGAGGGCTCCTGGATGTAGGTCGAGTCGGGGTCCCACTCGTAGAGGTCGCCGGATGGCACCTCAACGTCGTTCCACTGCTCGTTGCCAGTGTACACGTCGGCGTACTGCTCTTTGTAGATCTTCGGGTCGAGGGCGTTGTCTATCTCCCGCGCGACTTCTTCCTGCGAGGGCCACACGTCCTCGAGATACACGGGGTTGCCACCATCATCTTCGCCTATAGGGTCTTTGGACAAGTCTATGTCCACCGTTCCTGCCAGGGCGTAGGCGACGACGAGCGGCGGGGAGGCCAGGTAGTTCGCCCGGACGTCGGGGTTGATGCGGCCCTCGAAGTTCCGGTTGCCCGAAAGGACGGCCGCGACGACGAGGTCGTTCTCCTCTACGGCGGCGGAGATCTCTTCGGCCAGAGGACCGGAATTACCTATGCACGTCGTACAGCCATAGCCGACGACATCGAACTTTAGCTTTTCCAGCGGGTCGAGGAGCCCCGAGGTCTGCAAGTACTCCGTGACGACCTTCGACCCCGGCGCGAGGCTTGTCTTGACGTGCGGCGCGACGGAGAGTCCCTTCTCGACGGCCTTCCTGGCCAGGAGGCCTGCACCCATCATCACTGAAGGATTAGAGGTATTGGTGCAGCTCGTTATGGCGGCGATCACGGCGGAGCCGTGCCTGAGATAGAGTTCCTCTCCGTCCACCGTAACGGTGATGGCGCCCGAAGGCTCGGCCTGCGTCTTGCCGTTCTCCGGCTCGCCGCCGGACGTCGGGTCTCCTCCATCCTCATTGCTCACGCCAGAGGCGCCTGCCGGGGTGTCGCTCGCTGGGAAGGACTCGGTGTCGTCTGCGGTGTGACTCTCACCCGTGGAGACGGCGCCGCCCTCCTTGCCCTCAGCCTCGTTGGCCCCGCCGCGGGCGACTGGTATATCGGGGTTCGGGGTGTCGCTCGCTGGGAAGGATTCTTCGTCGGCGTGGTTATAGGCGTCGTCATTGCCGTTCCCGAGGAGCGGGTGGTCGGGATCCACCATCTCGGCCAGCGCCTGCCTGAAGGAGGGCTGCATGTCGTCGAGGGCGACCCTGTCCTGCGGGCGGCGCGGCCCGGCGAGGCTCGCCTCGACCGACTCCAGGTCGAGATCCACCATCTCCGAGAAGCGCGGCTCGGGCGTCTCGTCCGTGCGCCAGAGGCCCTGCTCCTTACTGTACACCTCGACCAGCTCGACGAGATCCTCGTCGCGGCCAGTGCCGCGCAGATAGCCAAGCGTCTCGGCGTCTACGGGGAAGAACGTGCACGTCGCCCCGAACTCGGGGGACATGTTCGCGATGGTGGCCCGGTCGGGTAGCGAGAGCTTGCTGAGTCCCTCGCCGTAGAACTCCACGAACTTGCCCACGACGCCGTGGGAGCGGAGCATTTGCGTCACGGTCAGCACGAGGTCTGTGGCCGTGACACCCTCCTTGAGGGCGCCGGTAAGCTTGAAGCCGATCACCTCGGGGACGAGCATGTAGTAGGGCTGGCCCAGGGTGACGGCCTCGGCCTCGATGCCTCCGACGCCCCAGCCCAGCACTCCCAGGCCGTTGATCATGGTGGTGTGGCTGTCCGTTCCGACGAGCGTATCCGGCATCGCCACACCATCCTTCACGATGACGCCCTTAGCCAGGTACTCCAGGTTGACCTGGTGGATGATGCCTGTGGCGGGCGGTACGACCGAGAAGTTGTCGAAGGCCTGCTGGCCCCACTTCAGGAACTCGTAGCGCTCGCGGTTGCGCTCGAACTCCCGCTCGGCGTTGAACTGGAGGGCAGCGGGAGATCCGAACGCGTCGACCTGGACCGAGTGGTCGATAACCAGGTCGGTAGGTACCAGAGGGTTGATCTTCCCTGGATCTCCGCCCACGTTCTCCATCGCACTCCGCATCGCCGCAAGGTCGACGACAGCAGGTACCCCGGTGAAGTCCTGCATGACGACCCTGGCCGGCAGATACGCAAGCTCGTCGCCGACCGACTCGGGCCAGTCGGCCAGCGCCTCGACGTCCTCTTTCGAGACGAACTTCCCACCGGCGTTGCGCAAGAGCGACTCGAGCATCACCCGTATGGAGAAGGGTAGCGAGAACACGTCTCCATCCACATTCTCATCCAGGGTCTTCAGGCTATAGAGTTCTACGTCACCGGAACCAGTCTTCAGCGTCGTGCGTGCACCGAAGGGATCGTTCGCCATGTTCGCAACCTCTTCTCTGAAACTCGTATGCGTAACCTATGCGATTATAGATGATCCGGGATGCCCTACGGGATAGGGGAACCTCTAGCGTGCTCTACGCCCGCTCGTACACAGGCACCGAAGCCCCGCGCGCCGCCTCCACTAGCCTGGCGTCGAAAGCCAGGAAGTGCAGGTCGTCGAACCGCTTCCCGAGCCGCGCGACGCTCGCCAGATGTATGGCGTCGAAGCCCCGCAGGGTGTGCCGCTCGGCCATCTCTCCGGCCCTGTAGGCGACGAGGTTGGAGACCGAAATGCGGACGAAGCCGCGCCATTCCCCATCGAGGGCCTCGACCGATCGCTGATGCTGCTCACGGTCGAGTTCGCCCTCCCTCTCCTTGCGCGCGAGCGCGGCCCGGGCTTCGGCGTAGGCCACCGTGGAGGTAGCCACCCACTCGGCTTCTTCGACCGCCCCACGGACCAACTCTCGTCCCTCCTCTTCTTCCACGTAGAGCTTGACCAGAGCACTCGTATCCAGGTACAGGTCCGAAACGGCCCCTATCGCCGATCCTCGATCACGGCATCGGAAACCGGGTTCCCCCCACCCCTGGGCCTCGGAGCATCAGATCCCATCAAACCCCTGGGCTTCGGACCGGTTGGGAGGATGATCTCCTCCTCATACTCGAACATTTCTCCATACTCTACCGGGTAACCCCTCTCTTCCAGGTATCTCCCAAGCGCCGTCTGGACCACCGAAGCAAGGCTCGGTGGCACCTCCAAATCCCCCCGATATCGTTCGAGGGCCCGTTCCAACTCGTCCGGGATCGTGATGCTCGCGCGTCTCATGCTTGCATCTTACACCAGGTGGTGCATTGTTGTCGAAGGGCCGCATGGGAACTCCCATTCCTGGTCGTTTCGGGCAACCGTTATCTTCACCAAACTCCCGGTCGCCGACCGCGCCCGGGCCATCGTCCGAGCCAGAGAGGCCGGGCTGGGCCAGAAAGACGGATAGGTTGCACGCTCTACCGGCGGGACACGAGCTCGTAGAGGAGCGGGGCTTTCCCGACAGGTACCACGTCAAAGCCTGCATCCCGAAAGACTTCCAACCGGGCACGGTCGTTGGCCAGAAGGTAGACGGGACCCTTCCGTGCGCCCTCGCGAGCGGATTCGACACCCGTGGTATCTGCGGTGCCGTAGCGATCGGCGGCTTCGACCGCGCTGATCTGGTCCGGCCAGACGACATCGGTGTGGCGGTCCCAGGATGTACAGAAAGGGTCCGCGAGGGTGAGATCCCGCCTCCTCCCCTCGACGAGCACCATGTACCAGAGCGGACTCCTGTGATGCAGTACAGTTGCGCCCTTCTCCACGTTGCCGGCCACGGCCTCGATCTTCTTACGTCCTCCATAATCCTCGCTGCGGTCGTGCGCGGCGTAGGAGTAGCGCACGCCTGAGAGCGGTACGACGAGCATCAAGGCCGAGAGGGAGACGAGAAGGATACCGCTGGCAGTAGTGCCGATCGCCAGTCTCCCCGCCCACCGTAGCAAGGCTCCGAGGCCAGCCGAGATACACAGTCCGAAAGCGAGAAAGGCGGGGATGATGAAAACGTAGAAGTCCTCGATCCCCAACTGGAGGTAGACGGCGGCCTGAACGAGACACCCGAAGAAGAGCGCGCCGAGAAGTACGGCCGTTGCGCGATCCGTAAACAGCAAGTAGAAGGCAGCCAACGCCCCGACCACTATCAGCAAGAGAGGGTACTGACCGAGGAGGTGATCCCCCAACAGTTGCAGTTTGGTAGAGGGGTCAGCGAGCGCGAGGCTCGAAGGGCTGCAATGCCTCCCCTTCTCGGAAGACTCGGCCAGAAAGCTGCCGCCCGTGACGAGTAGCAGGAAGCGCCAGGGGGTCGAAGGGTCAGCCTCGTTCAGTGGCGCGTGCATCAGGGCCCGTATCGGAAGGTAAAGGAGCGGAAGGAGGCCGAGCAAAAAGAGTCCGACGCCCTTCAGCATAAGCACCGTCCTCGAAAACACGCGGCTGTCGGTAAAGTACACGAAGGCGAGAGCGGCGGGGACTAGCAGAATGCTCGTCAGGTGGTGGGTAAGGGAGAGACCGATAAGAAAGGCGCAGAGCAGCAGGTATCGGCCGTCGCGGCGGTCTCTCCAGACGAGAAGGAAGAGGATGATGAGTGCGACGAGGAGTGCCTCGAAGGTGTAGACCTCGGCGATCACAGCCTGGCTCCAGAAGGCCCCGGAGAGTCCGAAGGCCAGTGCCCCGGCCGCCGCTGCGACGGCTCTCCCTCCAAGCCGCAGTCCCGCGAGGTACACGACGAGCACAGCCGCGACGCCGTAGACGGCGGAGGCGAGGTTCACGCGGTAGGCTGGGTCCCCGAACGGCAGATAGGTGAAGAGGTGTGTCAGCATCATGTAGGTGGGGTAGCCGGTCGGATGGCCGACTCCGAGCACAGAGACCTCGGCCTGCAGCATCGGGGAGTCGAGCGTGTCAGGAGCACCGTAAGGCAGGACCGTCGGCGCCAGGGTACCGACGTAGAGGATGCCGACGAAGATCGCCACAGCCCCCCCGAGCATAGCCGAGCCCAGCCGCCGAGGAGATCTGATCCTGCCGCTGGAGGGATTCATCGCAGGGGCAGAATACTACGTACGCGCACCGCCCCACCCGATGGGCCTCTGTATACTCAGCCCGTGGCTAAGCGCGGCTACACGAGGGACACGATCAGGGGCGGCGCCAGCGAGTGGGACGTCTCGCGGCCTTTCTCCAGCTACGCGCGGACGCTGGCGATGCTACTCGTGCACCCGGTCAGGTTCTTCGCGCTGCTGCCAAGGATTCCGGACATGAGGGCCCCGAGCCTCTTCCTGGCCTTCTCCGGCATCCCTGCCGCGATCGTGTGGCTACTCTTCTGGGGACTGTATCCCGCGCTGGTAGCTCTCATACTGCCCTTGCCGCTATCGTTCCTCCTCGCCGGCCTCTACCATCTCGGCATCCTCGGTGGCCGGCACGGGTACGTCGTGACCTGGAGGGTCCTCGCGTACCCACTCGGCTTCTACCTGCCCTTCGCCGCCGCTCCCGTGCTCGGGCCTCTGGGAGCCGCTTACGCCGGGCTCGTGCTCATGCCGCTCGGGCTCGCGGAGGTACATGAGGTCGGAAGGCTTAGGGTCGTGCTGTTCTGCACGGCCGTCGGTGTCGTGTTCGGGGCGGCCTTTTATTTCCTGAGCGTTGCCTGATCCGGGCCCCGACGAGGATCATTCTTCGGAATCGGGCGGGGCTTCCTGAGATCCTACGAACTCCAGCGAAACCACGTCGGCCTCGACGAAGCCCAGGGAGCGGTAGAATGCGCGGGCCGTTACGTTCGCACGGGTGGCGACCAGTTCGATCTGGGATGCGCCGTTGTCGGAAGCGACGTTGCGCACCTCCTCCATCAGGAGCCTGCCCACCCCGGTCCGCCTGTGGTCCTCTGCGACCACGAGCATCGGCACCTCGACGACGGTGTCGCCGTGGGCGAGGTCGGGTTTGATCCAGAAGCTCGCCCCTCCCACGATCCCGGCCTCGTTCTCGGCGACGAGGACCCGCGCCCTTGGCTCGTCCAGGAGCTCCTCGAGCCTCGTCCTGGTGGCCTCTTCTGTGGGCGGGTCGTCGCCGACCGTCTCGGCCAGCTCGCGGACGAGACCGCAGATCTCAGCTGCGTCCTCGACCTTCGCCTCTCTCACCTTGTTCTTAGAGCCCATGCTACTCCTCGTCTCGTAATCTGGAGCATTACTTACCCTACGAAGCGCGGCGAGGAACGGATGAAGGCGCTAATATGATCCAGACGTGGAAAGGAGGCTGATGGGACGCAGAGCAGTCGTGATCGTGCTCGACGGCCTTGGCGCTGGCAATGCCCCGGACGCGGCGGACTTCGGCGACGAGGGTGCCAACACCCTGGCGAACATGGCCAGGGTCACCGGCGGCCTCCGGACGCCGAACCTCCAGGTCCTCGGGCTCGGGAACGTCGATAAGATCGCAGGCCTGCCGCCGGCCGAGTCTCCTGCGGCTTCCCACGGCCTGATGGTCGAGCTATCAGCGGCCAAGGCCACCCTCGCAGGACACTGGGAGATGATGGGCCTCGTGCTCGAAGACCCGCTCCCTACCTATCCGGAAGGCTTCCCCGACGAAGTGTTGCGTCGCTTCGGGGACGGGACAGGGCGCGGGGTCATAGGTAACAGGCCGGCCTCGGGGACAAAGATCATAGAGGAGCTCGGCCCCGAGCAGGAGAGAACCGGGGCCTGGATCCTCTACACCTCAGCCGACTCCGTCTTCCAGATCGCCGCGAACACCGACGTGATCCCACTCGATGAGTTGTATGAGGCCTCCAAGAAGGCTCACAAGATGCTCATCGGGGAGGGTGAGATCATGGTCGAACGCGTCATCGCCCGTCCCTTCCACGGCGAGTCCGGCTCCTACGAGCGGGAGAATGAAAACCGTCACGACTACGGCATAACCCCGCCCTCGGAGACCTATCTGGACCGCATAAAGGACGCAGGCCACGAGACCGTAACCGTCGGCAAGATCAGGGACATCTTCGACGGCCGTGGCATTACAGAGCATCTACCCGCCCCACCCGACGACGGCGCCAAAGTCGACGCTGTACTCGAGGCCCTGGGCCGCGTCGAGTCGGGCTTGATCTTCGCAAACCTCGTAGACTTCGACGCCAAATACGGCCACCGCCGCGACCCCGAGGGTATGGCGCAAAACATCGAACGCTTCGACGACAGGCTCCCGGAGCTGCTCGATGCACTGACCGCAGAAGACCTCATGGTCATCACCGCAGACCACGGCAATGACCCAACCTTCAAAGGCACAGACCACACTCGCGAACGCGTCCCGCTCCTCGTCGTCGGCGGTGAGCCAGGCGACCTCGGCGTTCGCGAAGGCTTCTCCGATGTCGGAGCCTCCATCGCCGCATGGCTCGGGGTCGAGAAAAGCGGGCTTCCAGGCAGGAGCTTCGCCTAGAGTAACGAAAGCCGGAGATCCGCACACCCGCTAGAATGGCAAGGCGCTAAAGCTCGTTCGAGACAAGGACCGCATGGGCTCAGGGAACACGATACTCGATGCCATAGAGACCAAGAAATTCGGCGGGGAACTCTCCGACGGGCTCATCAGGGACGTGGTAGAAGGCTACGCCCTAGGAAAGGTGCCCGACTACCAGATGGCCTCGCTGCTCATGGCGATCTTCATCCAGGGAATGAGCTATGCGGAGACGCTCGCGCTGACGCGGGCGATGGCCGAATCCGGCGAGACTTACTCTTTCCCCGAGTGCGTGGACAAGCATTCCACGGGCGGCGTCGGGGACAAGGTTAGCCTCACGGCGCTCCCTATCGTGGCCGCCTGCGGGGCGCCCGTTGCCAAGCTCTCGGGGCGCGGCCTCGGCGCGACCGGCGGCACAGTAGACAAGCTGGAGGCTATCCCCGGCTTCTCGTGCAACCTCTCCGAGGAGATCTTTTCGCGCCAGGTCGAGGAGGTCGGGCTCGCAATAGTCGAGGCGGGGGATCTCGCGCCGGCGGACAAGGAGATCTACGCCCTCCGCGATACGACAGGCACGGTAGACTCTCTGCCGCTTATCGGCTCATCTATCGTCTCCAAGAAGGTAGCGACCGGCGCTGGGCATCTACTCTACGACGTGAAGCGCGGCTCGGGGGCATTCATGAAGACGACCGAAGAAGC
Organism: Rubrobacteraceae bacterium; assembly: GCA_013698525.1. Classification (GTDB taxonomy): domain Bacteria; phylum Actinomycetota; class Rubrobacteria; order Rubrobacterales; family Rubrobacteraceae; genus Rubrobacter_D. The sequence continues at coordinate 8,228 of JACCSM010000110.1, read as the reverse complement.
CCGCAAGCTGGCTGATCTCCTCGTACGCCTGAGCGAGGACCTTGGCATCGACGCATCGGCCCTGATCACGGACATGGACAACCCTCTGGGGAGCACCATCGGCAATGCGCTCGAAGTCCGCGAGAGCGTCCTCCTACTCAAGAACGAGCCCGTCCCCGATGACCTCGCCGCCGAGGTCAGGCACGTCGCCACCCTTCTCCTCGACCTCAAGGGCAAACCGGAAGGAGCCGACGCCATCGAAAACGCGCTCTCCTCGGGTGCAGCCTACGAGAAGTTCATTGCATTCGTCAGGGCCCAGGGCGGCGACGCAGACGCCCTGGAAGACCTCCCCGTCTCAGCCGAAGTCAGCGAAGTAAAGTCCCCGCGAGACGGCTACGTAGCCCGTTTCGGAGCGTCGGACATCGGCAGCGCCGCACTCGCCCTCGGGGCCGGCCGCGCGAAAAAAGGCGACCGGATCGACCCCGGCGCCGGGGTCGAAATCCTCGTAAAACCAGGAGACCCCCTCGAAATGGACCAACCCGTAGCCCACCTCTACGGCGAACGCGAAGCGGAGCGAGCCGGACGCCTCGTACTAAAGGCGCTCGAAATCTCCGACGAGCCCGTAGAGCCTCCCCCTGTTATCCTGGATAGCCTGTGAAATAGCTGCTCAGCATGTCAGCACGCCGCCTTTGGCGGCTTGTCAGCTCTTCAGCAAAAGAAAAACTGACAAGCTGAAATGCTGACAAGCGAAGGCCGCAGGCCTGAGCGTGCTGAAGTGCTAAGACGACCGAAGGGAGTCGATCATGTGCCCTGTTCACGTGCGGGCGGAGCCGAGAGATTTCGCGGAGAGCGTTCTCTTGCCCGGTGACCCCCTGAGGGCGAGGTACATCGCCGAGACCTTCTTCGAGGACGCGAAGCTTGTGACCCAAGAGCGCGGGATGCTCGGGTATACGGGCACTTACAGGGGCAAACCGGTCTCGGTCCAGGCTACGGGCATGGGGTGTCCGAGCGCCTCCATCGTGACGGAGGAGCTCATACAGCTAGGGGCGAAGAATCTGGTCAGGGTCGGTACCTGCGGAGGGTACAGCAGGGAGCTGCGTCTGGGGGATCTCATCGTCGCGACCTCGGCGGCCCCGCAGGACGGAACGGTCTCCTCGATCACCCGCGGCGTCCCCTACGCCCCGGCGGCCCACTTCGACATCGTTCACGCTGCCCACCACGCGGCAGAGAGCGCGGGGCGAAGGACCTTCGTCGGCCAGGTAGTCAGCTCCGACCTGTTCTACGACCCTACCGAAGACCCTGCGACGTTATGGGGCGACCTCGGGGTGCTCGCCGTCGAGATGGAGGCCGCGGTGATCTTCACTATAGCCGCAATGCACGGCGTGAGGGCTGGATGCTTGCTGACCGTCTCCGACACCATCGGCGCTGAGATAGTCAGGATCAGCGACGAGGAACTGCGTAGCGCCGTGGACAATATGATGACACTGGCGCTGGACACCCTCAACGCCTTAAACTAGTACCTCTTGTGGGGACGAGGTGGAGCTAGTAAAGTACCGACCTCCGCTAGATAGGAAAATAGAGTGACGATCCTCAACGAGTCGGGGATACCGGACGTTCTCCCTCCATTGCATGCCGTAAATGGCCTGGCGGAGAGGCTTCCTGATGTGCTCGTCGTCGTCGTCGGTACGCAGGCTGAAGCCCATCTCGTCCAGTGCCTTTCGGCCGTGCCATCCCCGAACCTTCCCCCCTCCCGGCGCGACCAGCGGGTGATCTTCGCGATCATCGACCCCAACGACCCACCGCAGCAGGGCCTTCTGGCATCCCGGATCGTGGAGAGTGCCGCCGGACTCCGTGGAACGAGCCTGGTGCTGCTCGTGGCGGGACGAACGGCGGAATCGCTCGGGGTCGATGCCGAGTTCGAGGCCAGGCTCGTAGCCCGCAAGCTCGACCTGCCCTCTGAGGTGGTCAACCCTGATGCCCCCCGCGAAGTTCCTGGCATCCTCTCCACCGACCTCGAGGACCGTGTACTCACCGTCCTGGTGAACCTCTGCCCGAAGAGGAAGACTTCAGACCTCGTGGAGACCGCCTCTCCGGCGAAGCGCGGCGGGCTCTTCGGAGGCCTGCTGGGACGAGGCATCGAACCGTCGGACTCGAATGACGGGCGCCCCGTGGTGCTGCTCGGTGGCACACTCAAACCAGGGGCCGCGCAAGGACTCGCTGCGGAGCTCTCCAGGGCTGGGGTGGAGGTAGCAGGTGCCGTACCGGGGTCCGGTATGGGCGAGCTTCCGCCCCTCGGGGAGGGCACGGTAGTGGCCGTGATGGACCCGAACCTGACCTCAGCAGCGACGGCCGCCGAGAGACGCGGGGCAACGGTGGTCAAGACCCTCATGCCCGTCGGAGTCGACGGCACGGCCCGCTTCGTCCAGGACGTGGCAGAGGAAGCCGGAACGAGAATCAGTGAGGTCGCGCGGGCCAGGTCTGCGTGGGAGGACCTGGGGGTCTTGAGGAACCGCATTAGGGGGAAGAGGATCTTCTTCACCGGCGACACGGGGCTGGAGATCCCGCTCGCACGTTTCCTCGCTGACGCGGGAGCCGTAGTGCTCGAGGTCGGGGCGCCGCGGCTGGACCGCAGGTTCCTGGCCGCCGAGCTGCAGGCCCTCGGCCCCGACGTAGACGTCGTTGTCTCGCCGGACTACAGGGGGCAGACGAATCGGATCGACGAGAGTAGGCCTGACATAGTGATCTCCAGCCCAGGCCTCCACCTGCCTCTGGTCGCCCGCGGACACCTGTGCCGCTCGCCCCGTGATTTCCTCGAAGCCGGACTCTACGGTTACGGGGGCGCCCGTCGCATCCTCGAACTCCTGGTGCGTACCATGGACCGCGCAGAGACCCTCGACTCGCTGAACCTGTGAAGCTACTGCGTGGCGTCTACGAGGGACCGCAGAGCTACGGTATCCTACGTGTGGCCGCGAGCATCAGGGGCGTACATGCTTTGCTCAGGGCACTGCCTGGCGAAGCTTACTTCCGTACGCTCCACGGGGCCCGTGAGCGAAGCGGGGAGATGGCACCGGTCACGCTCAGCCCGCTTCGCGAGGGACGCGATAGCTCGATGGCGCCCGGGAACCTGGTCCGCGATCTCTCCGGTGTCGTCCGGCGTCACCCGAAGACGGAGATCGTCATCCTCGTCCGCTCGGAGGCCTCCCTGCTCGCGGGGGAGACCATCCCTGCTACCACCCTCCCCGAGGTAGAAGGGACAGGAAGGCCTCCCGAACTGGTGAAGTTCCCCTGGGAGGAGCCAGCCATGAGGGAGACCGAGGCCGCGGAGCTCGCGCTGGAGGACCTGATCCGGGCCAGGATGCACGACAGGCCCGAGAGGAGCCCGTATCCCACGGTCAACCTCTTCGGGCCACCGATATTCGGTCCTGGGGCGATGGCCGAGTACGCCGAGGCCGAGCGGCTCCTCGACATGGTCGGGGTCGAGGTAAACGCCAGGGTGCCGTTGGGAGCGAACACGGGAGACCTTGGGCGCCTCCCGCGCGCGTGGGTCAACGTGCTCCTCTACAGGGAGGTCGGGGAATCTGCGACGCTCTACCTCCAGGACGAGTTCGGGATGCCGCGGGTAACGACCCCGATGATCGGCGCCGCGGGAACGGGCGCGGCCCTGCGGGCCGTCGGCGAGCTGTGCCAGCTCGACCCGAAATCCGTGCAGCGTACGATCTGGGCCGAGCTGGCCCGCACGGCGAAGCTTCCCTGGTACGCGCGGCTGGAACCGCCCGAGACCTTCCAGAACCGCAGGGTCGCCATATTCGGGGACTTCACCTACCCTCTTGGCCTCGGTTACGCCCTGGCCCGCGAGGTCGGGCTGGAGGTCACCGCCTGCGGGACGTATCTCACGCACCTCGAAAGGGACTTCCTCTTCCACGCCCACACTTTCACGGAAGGGGCTTTTGTCGAGGACGATCCCGACGAGGTCGCAGCCCGCATCGAAGCCGCGAAGCCCGACCTGGTCGTCGGCACACACCTGGAACAAGGCGTGGCCGACTCTCTTGGAGTGCCCTTCCTACCCCTCTGTCCTCCCGTCGCCGACAGGCCCTTCGTCGGGCGACCGCTCATGGGCTACGCCGGATCAAGCGTCCTTGCCGACGCGCTCGACAATGCCCTGCGGAGGGCGAGCGTGGAGCCCGCAGGAGAGGCCGGCATGCAGTGGACGGACGGGGCGCTACAGGAGGCGGCAGAGGTGCCGCTGTTCTTGCGGGGCCGGGCCCGCCGGCTAGCCGAAGAACGCGCCCGCAGACAAGGCTCGGGCATGGTGACGCGAGATATCTTCCTGGAGTCGCGCTCCTGAACCGATATAATCCTGCCTCGTGGGTATCAGGGACTTCATACACTTCCTCGAAGAACACCAGAACCGACTGAAGCAGAGTCAGGGCCTCTCGGACGAGGAGCGCGAGGAGACACTAAGGGAGGCGGAGACGATGGTCGGGATGGCAGATGCGGCCATCAGGGAGCTGGAGTCGGTCCTCGCAAACCGGCGGGTCAACCTTCCCGAAGAGCACGCCGTACGCTTCGCCCAGGACGTCTTCCTCTACCTCAGAGAGGAAGAAGAGAAGGTCAAGGAGGCCATCCGCGAACCTGCCTCAAGAGACGCCGCAGGAGGTTGATACGGGATCTGGGCGAATGCCAACGGCACGACGGAGCCTGCCATCGCCCACGAGCCCGCCTCCTCGGAGTGGATTACCGCTTGCGCGGGAATGACGTATGAGAGGGTCTGGGCGTGCCCGCAGCCAGAACACGGTCCCGTTCAAACGGACTCGCTATGAAAGCTGAAGTGCTGAAATGCTCTAACGCAGCCGCTTTTCGAGCATCGCGTGGGTAGGGGTAATCTCGTAATCGTCCAGGAACCGGTCCAGCATGTCTTCGAGGTCTCTCATCCGGCGTTCCTTTATCTCGGGATGTTTGATAGAGATCCTGACGACTTCCTCGTCGTGTACGGACTCGATTTGGAGGACACCTTCTCGTGCGGAGAGCAAGACGTCAGTAACGACGGCTTCGGCCGCGACGGCCAACTCGTTCGGCCCTCCGCCGCCAAGTCCTGCGACGGCGCCTCTCCAGACTATAAAGTAGCGAGCCTCGCCCGCGCGGGCGAGGTCGACTGGAACCTCTCTGCTGTTGGTCGAGGCATCCACGCTTAGAGGGTACGACGTACAACCGTTTTGGACGCCCCTCGTATAGACTCTGTAGCGAACTACGCGCTCCGGGCGCCTACGGGAGGTTCTGATACATTGAATGTGGAATCTAGAGCGCGCTCCACCTTACTCGCCGCATTGCTCGGTACGATCCTGTTTGCGGGATGTTCCGAGCAACACCCAATATCCCAGGGAAACGGCACGGCCAAGGCCTCGCCGCAGGCTACATCGGGGAAGTCCACGCCCATACCGGCCGACGAGCCGGTGGCCAGGGTCGCCTCGACGGTGGGACCCAGCGTCGTGCAGGTCAACGTCAGGGCGGTGCAGCAGACGCCGCTCGGGACCCAGAGGGGTGAGGTTGTAGGGAGCGGAGTGATCTACCGTCAGGACGGTTACATCGTTACCAACAACCATGTGGTCGACGGAGCCACCGACGTGAGCGTGGCCTTCGCCGACGGCACCATCGAAGACGCGAGCGTAGTCGGCGCCGACCCGAACACCGAGATCGCCGTGATAAAGGTGGATCGTGACGACCTGCCGGCCGCCACGTTCGAGGGAGACACCCCCGTCGTCGGCCAGCTCGCAGTAGCCATCGGTAGTCCGTCTGGCTTCGAGTCGACCGTAACCTCTGGCGTGGTGAGCGGTGTGGGCCGCGAGTTCCCTTCCGAGCTAACCGGCAGCGGTACGGCGGCGAGGAGCGCCCTGACTGACCTTATCCAGACTGATGCGGCGATCTCACCAGGCAACTCGGGCGGCGCCCTGGCCGACCGCGACGGCGAGATCATCGGCATCAACGTTGCCTATCTCCCTCCTGCCCAGACCGGGGCGGTAAACCTCGGCTTCGCCATCCCTTCTGACACGGCGGTCTCGGTGGCGGACCAGCTCATCGAGAAGGGCGAGGTCACGACCCCTTATCTCGGCGTGTTGACGACTGACCTTAGCCCCGAGGACGCGGGACGGTTCGACCTGCCCGTAGACTCGGGCGCGCTGGTGGAGCAGGTCGTATCGGGCAGCCCAGCCAGGGAGGCCGGGGTGCGCAGAGGGGACATAATCACGGCCCTGGGCGACGCCACAGTAGTGGGCTACGGGGATCTCCTCGGCGCCCTGCGCGACTATGAGCCAGGCGATAATGTCACCCTGACGGTCTTCCGCAACGGAGACGAGAAGAAGCTCGAAGTGACGCTCGGCGAGATGTCACAGTAAGGAGGGAAGCCACCATGCAAAGCGTGTGGGCCCGCAGGCTGAAGGAGACCTTCGCGATCCTCACCGTCGGCGACGGGATCATCGAGGTGATCTTCCCCACGGAGCACTCGCTCCTGTGGGAGTTCGGCCCTGCAAGGGTCCGCAAAGTCGCCCGCTTCTTCGCCGAGAACCCGAACCTGATGCGCCTCCTCGGCGCGGCGCAGGTCGCCTTCGGCATCTGGCTAGCCAAGCGCCAATACCACGGGCGATAGCTACCGTCCGCGAACGGCCGTGGTAGTCGCGCGGCGATAGAATAGCCTCATGGCTCATCACGGACACGACCACACAGCGGACGCGCGGGACGGGAACCGCCGCGCGCTCACCGCCGTGCTAGTCCTGACAGCGAGCTTCACGATGGTGGAGATCATCGGCGGCATCCTCACTGGGAGCCTCGCCCTGCTTGCTGACGCAGGACACATGCTCTCGGATAACCTCTCGCTCGGGATCGCCCTTTTCGCCGCCTGGTTGGCAGGGCGACCGGCGACACCGGAGAGGAGCTTCGGGTACCGTCGGGCAGAGATCCTTGCTGCCCTCGCGAACGGGGTAACGCTCGTGGCTATCTCGGTCTGGGTCTTCGCTGAGGCCTACGCCCGCCTCAGCGAGCCAACGGAAGTCCTCGGTGGACCGATGCTGGCCGTCGCCACGCTCGGGCTCCTCGTCAACGCTGCAGGCGCTGCCATCCTCTACAGGTCCGGTGGCGAGAGCCTGAACGTGGAGGGAGCCCTTCGCCACGTGCTCGCCGACGCCCTTGGTTCGGTCGGCGCGATGGCCGCCGCAGCCACTATCATCCTCACCGGCTGGCGCTACGCTGACCCCCTGATCAGCGTCGCTATCGGGCTCCTGATCCTGGGCAGCTCATGGACGCTCCTCAGAGACTCGACCAATATCCTGCTCGAAGCGACGCCGCGTGGCCTGGACGCCGGGGAAATCGGCCAGAGGATGGCAGCAGCCGAGGGCATAGTCGAGGTCCACGACCTCCACATCTGGACCATCACCTCGGGCTTTCCTGCCCTCTCAGCCCACGTCCTCGTAGGGAGCAGCGAAGACTGCCATGCCCGCAGGCGCGAACTCGAAGAGCTCCTCACCCAGGAGTACGCCATCTCCCATACCACCCTCCAGGTCGACCACGTAGGCGACCATCACGCCTCACTCCAAACCCTCCGCTTCCCCTCCCGTCTGGAGTGACGTTCATCCTGCTTGTATCAACGTATCAACAATCGTTAGAACGACGGTATTAACGATGAGATCTGTGATCTATTGTGTCTCGATGCCCTGCGGTCCGAGGCAATACGTGAGGCTACCCGGTGTGGGGGCTGCGGGGAGACCGCTGAACGGGCGAGGATGGTCTCCGACCCGACGCAGCTCTTGGTGAGGGTGGGGAGCTATGCGTATGCGACCTGGCCTGGATCTCCTCTCGCGCTGGCCGCGTATGGCTCGTAGCGCGGGCGTTCTGACGCCTCTCGGAGAAGCGGGTTGCATGTGCTACGATCTCACCGCAGGCTAGAAAGAGGAAGGTTTTGGCCCAGAGCAGGGTAAGACGTCAGAGCACAGGGTCGGGGGGCTCCAGAAGGACATACCTGATAGTAGGCGCGATTATCGTCCTGTTCGTAGCGGGGTTCATCGCGCTCGCGGTGGTGGACGCCAGGCAGCAGTCTGGCGCAGGCGCCCCTGACGACGTAAAGACCTACGACGTAGGCCCGGCCGGAGAGCACACCGAGGGAGACGTGGACTACGCGCAGACCCCTCCCGCAGGGGGCGAGCACAACCCCGTCTGGCAGAATTGCGGCTACTACGACAAGCCCGTCCGCGACGAGAATGCCG
>JACCSM010000082.1 GCA_013698525.1 Rubrobacteraceae bacterium | reverse complement strand
GAGGCCGGCATAGAACTCTCGGGCAGGAGTGTCTTGCTCCTCGGTGCCGGGGGTACCGCCGCCGCCATCGCAGTCGCCTTCGGCAACGTAGGTGTTGGCGAACTTCACATCGCCAACCGAAACGTCGAACGCGCCGCACACCTTAGAAACAAGCTATACGGCACGGGTATAAAAGTGCCCGCGATTTATCCCCTAGACGCGCTCGAAGACGAGATGCCTGACGCAGAGATCGTCATCAACGCCACCCCCCTAGGGATGAAGGAGGGAGACCCCATGCCGGTACCATCCGGTTACGTGCGAGAGGGCAGGGCGTTCTGCGACGCAGTCTACCGACCAGGGACACAGACACCACTCGTCCAACTGGCCCGCGACCGGGACGTCCCCGTCGTCGCCGGCGACCGAATGTTGCTCTACCAGGGCGTACTGGCACAGAAGCTCTGGACCGGCCGCGAGCCGAACGTGAAGGCCATGGACCGGGCCATCTCCTGAAGGCCTGATTCCAAGTCCGGGTGAATGCCAACGGCACGACGGAGCCAGCCATTGCCCACGTGCCTCCTCGTAGTAGTGGATTCCCGCTTTCGCGGGAATGACGTAAGGGAGCGCCTCGGGGTACCAGCCCGCGCAGCCCGAACGCCGCCCCATTCAAATGGGCTCGGTATCACACCTGAAATGCTGAAGTGCTGACATGCTACTTCAGAATGGATAAACGACTACTCCCAGCGCCCCGAGCGCGTACCACGCTCCGAAAGCTATGCTAAGGACGCCTAGCACGGGGGCGACGCGCTCGAAATTGCGCGCTATCGGACCGCCGGCTATGACGAGGCCGAAGGCGGTAGAGAGGAGCGCCATCGAGACGGCGGTCCCGGCGGCGAAGAGCAGCAGCGCCCCGGTCGCCTGAGCCTTGTCCGAGATGGTCGAGAGCAGCAGCAGTGTGAGCCCGCCAGAACCGCCGATGCCGTGCACCAACCCGACGCCGTAAGATGACAGCGGAGTGCGCCGCGGGACGCGGTGGGCGTGCCCGTGGGCCTCGTTTTGGGCGTGGGAGTGGACGTGGCGGTGGGCCTCGCCGCTTTCGTGGGCGTGGACGTGAACGTGGTAGAGGCCGCGGCGCCACCGCACGAGAAGCCTCACTGCCAGCAGCACTATGATGCACCCGATGGCGACCTCGGCGACCTTGCTGACGACCTCGGGCAGGTACTGGTTCAGGAGAACGAGCGGCAGGCCGACGAGCACGAGCGTTGTCCCGTGCCCCAGGCCCCAGAAAAAGCCCATCACGCCCGCCTTGCGTACCCGGGCTCGCTCCTTCTCCGACGCGATGAGGGTCGTAACGGCAGCGAGGTGGTCAGGGTCGCTCGCGTGTCGCAGACCGAGCAGCAGGCTGACGATCAGGATGACCCCGACGCCGACCTGTCCGTGCAAGAACCCTTCGAGCCAGCCGTCTATCGTACCCACGTGCTCCTCCTAGCCTCCGTCTTCCAACGCGGCCCTAACCAACCTGCGGTCATGCTCCCAGGCGAAATCGAGGTCTTCGATCTCTTCGGCCGAGACCCAGCGTATCTCGGCCACGTCGTCTGCGGGGCTCGGCTCGCCGTCCACTATCCGCGCCAAATAGCTGATGGCGAGGACCCAGTTCCCGTCGGGCCCGTAGGTATGCGTCGCCAGCAGGACAGGGTTCCCTTCGACTTTGATCTCGACCCCGAGCTCCTCCAGCACCTCCCGTTCGAGTCCTCTGGCAGGATGCTCCCCGACCTCGACGAAACCGCCGGGCACGTCCACCCTCCCCCTCTCCGGCTCTCTGGCACGCACGGTGATGAGAGCCTTGCCGTCCCGCACTATGGCAACCCCGACCGCGGGGGCTGAGTTGCGGTACCACGACCGGCCGCACTCGGGACAAGTCACGCCGCCGCTCGGGCGCGGGTCTCCGAGGGTCGTGCCATCCGCGGGGCAGAAGCGAAAGGGCTCTGTGTTGGAGAACGGCACCTGTTTCCGGTCGATCACGAGCGGACCCTCACCAGTTCTTCGGCGACGCCAGCGAGCTGGTCCACGCTCCTGACGACCTCGACGCGGTCGCAGAGGAGTTCGTAGAGCGGCATGTCACAAGAGCCTAGAGACCAGCCCCACTTTGGCTCAGGAGTGATCCAGACCGTCTGCCTGACGTGCTGTGTGATCTCCTCCAGCGCCGCCGCGTTGGGCGGTTTGCCGTTATTACGCCCGTCGCCGAGTATCACAAGAGTCGTCCGGTGGTTCAGCGCAGGGAGGTATTCGTTCCTGAATTGTTCGGCCGCCTTGCCGAAATCGCTGTTCACGTCGGCGTCGAGCACACGCCCCGAGAATACCTGATCCACCGCCCGGTCCATACTGCTCTCCTCGAAGAACTGCGTTACCTCAGCCACATCGGCCACGAACACGAAGGTCCGCACCTTCGAGAACAGGCTCTGCATCTGGTAGACCATGTGCAGCCAGAACCGGCTCATGTTCCTCGTGCTCATGCTAACGTCGCACAACATTACGACGCGTGGGCGTTTCTCGTGGTGGCGCCGCAGGACGGGCTTGAAGGGGATACCCTCGTAGCGGACGTTGCGCCGCAAGGTGTGGGGGACGCTTATGTGCCCGGTGCGGTCCTGTTTGAGGCGGCGGGTCTTCGCGCCGTGGATCTGGCGGGCTATGCGGCGGATGGCAGCCTCGGTCTCCCTTTGTTCGGCGGGGGAGTAGTCGAAGATCTTGCGGAGCGAACGCCGCATCAGGGCGGAGTCATCCTTCTTCTTTTCGAGCTTCTTCTGACACTCGACCATCTGCTCGATGAGCTGCGGAAGGCCCCGTAGTATCTCCTCGCTCTGCTCCTCGAGCTGGCGGATGAGCGACTCGTCCACGTCCAGGTCGTGAAGGTGGTCGACGAGCCCCTGAAAGTCCGTGGCGGAGACGTCGAGCGGCAGTTCCTGGCCGCCATCGCCGTGCGAGACCAGGTCGCCGGGGCTGAACATGCCGCGGGCCCGGCGCAGCTTGAGCTGGTGCGTGATACGCTGCAGTGCCTGATCCAGGGCCCCTGGTTTGCGGTTCAGGATCAACTCCTGCGAGAATATCGAGAGCCGCATCTTGTCCGCCTCGCCGTGGATGTCCTCCGACGGCCGCATCTTGTCCTCGTCGAAGTGACGCCGAAACTCGGTGTTCTCGCTGTCCTCGTGGCTGTGCTCTTCGGAGTCGGGCGCCGCACCATCGGCATCCTCACCGAACTCCATGCTCGTCGGCTGGCCTTGGTCGTGATCGTGGTCGTGCACATCCAGCTTCGCGGTCCGCTTCTCCGCCATCGGCCGCAGACTAAAATACAGGTCGAAGAGCCTATCGAACGTCTCGATGTCGTCCAGGTTCTTGACGAGCGTGGTCCGCAGAGTGTCGCGCACCACCCCGCGCTCGCCCAGCCCCGTCTGTTCCAGCGCGTGCAGGGCGTCAAGGCTCTCCGCTGGAGACACCCTCACCTGGTGACGCCTCAACACCTGCACGAAGTCGTTTATGACGGTGTCCATAAGCTGTTAATGGGTGTGCTTGTGGGTGGAGCGGTGCATCTCGTACATCGCCTCGTGCGGGTTCTCGCCGGTAGGTACTTTCTGGCCGAGGTCTTTGCGGTCGGGGCTTCCGCCGACGTGCGCCAGCACCTTCTCAGCGTCGCGGTCGTACTTGACGATCACGCTGAGGGTCTCTTCGATGAGGTCTTTGTCGAGGGTCGGAGCGCCGAGGACGACGAGCGAGCGCGCCCAGTCGAGCGTCTCCCCGATGCTCGGCGATTTGCGCAGGTCCAGGGCTCTTATCTCCTGTATGGTTTCGACCAACTCCTTGGCCAGCGCGTCGCCGACGCCAGGCGCCTTGAGACGCACTATTTCCAGTTCCACCTCAGGGCTCGGGTAGTCGATCTGCAGGTGCAGGCAGCGGCGCTTGAGCGCTTCGGAGAGTTCGCGGGTCCGGTTAGAGGTCAGGATGACGACCGGGGCGTGCTCGGCCTCGACCGTCCCGATCTCGGGTATGGAGACCTGGTAGTCGGAGAGGAACTCGAGCAAGAACGCCTCGAACTCCTCGTCGGCTCGGTCGATCTCATCAAGCAAGAGCACCGGCGGCGTCTCTGAGGTTATTGCCTGCAGAATGGGCCGCTCCACGAGGAAATTCTCGGAGAAGAATACGTCCTCCTGCTCGCGCAGCTTCGCGGCGGCCTCGCGCAGGCCCTCCGTCGGACCGAGGACCTCCCCGATCTTCTCCCGCAAGACCTGCGTGTACAAAAGCTGCTTGCCATACTCCCATTCGTAGAGGGCCTTGGCCTCATCCAGCCCCTCGTAGCACTGCAGGCGGATGAGCGAGCGGTCCGCGGCTCCTGCGAGCGACTTCGCAAGCTCGGTCTTGCCGACGCCAGCCGGGCCTTCTACGAGGACAGGCTTGTCCAGCTTCATGGCCAGGTACACTACCGTCGCCAGGCGCCGGTCGCAGACGTACTCCTGCTCCGCGAGCCTCTCCCTGACCTCTTCGATGCTCTCGAACAAAATGCTCCCTTTCGCGAAGATCAGTCTGCTTCTTAATATACAGCTTCAAATGATGGGAGCGGACGGCTGCCCGCTCCCGTTTTTCGTACCGCCCGTCGAGTATCGCCCGACTACTGAGGTCCGGGCCGTTCGCTCGCGGTCTGCTGCGTCCTGCGGCCCATCTCCGGGGCGACACCCCAGATATTCTGCCGGTAGCCGTTGCCCGTCTTGACGGCCATACCGTCGTACATGCAGTCGCGCAGGACCTCCTTCGCGCCATCGACCGTGAGGTCGCGCGGGTTGCCCGGCGTGCACAGGTCACCCATCATGTGCTCGGCCATCTTCTGCAGCTCCTCGTCGTCGGACTGGATGGCCGCGTTGGTCTTGCCCTCGTAGTGGCCCTTGCCCATCCTCGTCTTCGGGTACTCTCCGACCTGACTCCAGCTCTCGGGGCAACCACAGTCCTTGACGAGCCGGATGACGGCCTCTATGGCCGCGT
>JACCSM010000069.1 GCA_013698525.1 Rubrobacteraceae bacterium | reverse complement strand
TGTACGCAGCTGCGATCCTGACCGACTACTTCGACGGGATCATCGCCCGCCGCAACAACGAGGTTACGGGTTTCGGCAAGCTGATGGACTCCATAGCTGACAAGGCGCTCATCGTCTCGCTGTTCTTCGCGCTCGTTGGGGAGGGCTCGATGGCCGCGTGGATGGCCGCTATCATGGTCATTCGGGAGTTCGCCGTGACAGGGCTAAGGATGGTCGCCCTCGAGGCCGGGGAGGTCATCGCCGCGAACCGGTGGGGCAAGGCCAAGATGAACGCCCAGAGCCTCGCCGTTTTCATCCTCCTTCTTGGCAAGCCAGGGGCGGCCGGGTGGCAGGGGGTCGTCTCCCAGATCGGGTGGTGGGTGATGCTCGTCGCCGTGGTGCTTACCATACTCTCGGGCTGGTCCTATCTGAAGGACACGCCGCGGATTCTGTCTACTACCTCTAAGCGAGATCAGAGACTCTAAAAGCTGTAGAATCACTCCCCATATGGAGGGCAGCAATGACAGGCACCTGAGGCCGGATGAGGTCGAAATGATTCTGCGCCACGCCTCGGAGCTGAACTCTCGCAGGTGGAGGCGTGGCTCCTACGACACCACCTCGTCAGTCTCTCCTGACGTCCTCGTACAGGTGGCCGCTGCGGCCGGCATCCCCGAACAAGACGTGCGCCGGGCGATGTGGGACATGGCATCGGAAAAGACGGCCGAACCGCGCTCGTTCGCCCGGAAGTTCTACGGTCCTGCCCGTCTGCGCGTCGTGCGGGAAGTAGAGCGCCCCGCAGAGAATACCCGCGATTATCTCGAAGGGTTGTTGCGTCTCCAACAGGGCCTCAAGCTCAGGCGCAAGACGGAGGTCGGCTCTTTGTGGGACCCTGGCGACGAGCTCGGGGTCGTGCGAAGGACGCTGGACTTCTCCGGGGAAAGGACCCTGCTCAAGGCCAGGTTGGTCGAACTGCGCGTGGAGGGTTTCGGCGAAGAGCGATGCGAGGCCAACCTGACGGCCGACCTCTCAAACCAACGCGGTGAGTACCTCTCGCTCGCCGGCATCCTCGGGGCCACGCTGGCCGCCCTGTTTATTCTCGCCGGGATGCAGAGCCCGCTCTTCTTTCTCGGCGTCCTGCCCGTGCTCGCGGCGCCGGCCCTCGGGTTCAGGTTCGCCTACAGCAGGGCATCCCTGGAGCTGAGACGCGCCCTCGACGACCTCCTCGACGCCGCTGAAGAAAGCCAGCCTCGAGAGGAGCCTCAGGACCGCGGTGACCGTCCCCCCGGCCAGATACAGGGCCTGAAACCTATTCCAAGGTTCGCCCCTGATAGAAGCAAGCGGGCAAAACCCTAATCTGCAAAGAGGTCCAAACCTCTTTGCAAGCATTTCAGCTTTGTTGGGGGCGCCTGTCTTCGCATTGCTCCGCGGTAGATATGGCCTCGCCTGGTTTTACCTGCGCAGTCTGGGGCAGCGTGTCGGAGCCTTGCTGCCACCCATTAGCTGAAGTGCTGAAATGCTGAAAGCCGCCGCAGGCGGCGTGCTGAAGTGCTGACAAGCTGAAATGCTGGTTTGACCCTTCCTGAAAGCGCTGTCAGGCCTTATATTTATCCTCGTGCCTCTCAACGTTCTAAAGGAGATCTTCGGCTTCGATTCGTTCAGGCCAGGCCAGGAGGAGGTCATAAGGGCCGTCCTGGAAGGCAGGGACACGCTCGCCGTGATGCCGACGGGGGGCGGCAAGAGCCTCTGTTACCAGGTGCCTGCGCTGATGCAGGAGAGCCTTACGGTGATCGTCTCGCCCTTGATCTCACTGATGAAGGACCAGGTCGACTCCCTGCTGCAAAGCTCCGTCTCCGATGCCGCCACGCTCCACTCGGGGCTCTCATCCGAGGAGCGCTGGGAGGTCGAGCGCAGGGTGCGCACGG
Source organism: Rubrobacteraceae bacterium (assembly GCA_013698525.1). Classification (GTDB taxonomy): domain Bacteria; phylum Actinomycetota; class Rubrobacteria; order Rubrobacterales; family Rubrobacteraceae; genus Rubrobacter_D. Next base: position 3,263 of record JACCSM010000069.1, on the reverse strand, counting down.
GGGAGGTAAAGATGCTCTACGTCGCCCCGGAGCGGCTCAGGTCCCTCGAGTTCGTCCTCGCGCTCCGGCGCGCGGGCGTCGGCCTCTTCGTCGTAGACGAGGCCCACTGTATCTCGGAGTGGGGCCACAACTTCCGCCCCGACTACCTGTTCTTGCCACGTGCCGTAAGGGACCTCGGTAACCCTCCCGTCCTCGCCCTCACAGCCACGGCGACTCCGCGTGTACGCCAGGACATCCTGATCTCCCTCAAGATGCGCTCGCCTGAGGTGGTCGTGACGAGCTTCAATCGCCCGAACTTGACCTACAGGGTTATCCCCACAAAGGAGAAGAAGCACAAGCTGTCGCGCATACTCGACGTCATCCGCATCTCTCCGCCGCCAGGGATCGTCTACGCCACGACACGCAAGGAGTGCGAGGAGCTCGCCGCCGGCCTGCGCCGCTCCGGGGTCGACGCCGCCGCGTACCACGCCGGGATGGGCTCGGCCGATAGGTCCAACATTCAGGAGCGGTTCATGACCGACGAGCTCGGCGTGGTCGTCGCGACTATCGCCTTCGGGATGGGGGTGGACAAGCCGAACGTCCGGTTCGTCGTCCATTCCAGCGTCCCAGGGAGCCTCCCCGCCTACATCCAGGAGTCGGGACGTGCGGGCAGGGACGGGGAGGGATCCGAGTGCGTCGTACTGTATCGTGGCGCCGACCTCGGCCGGCGTAAGCGGCTGGTTACGCTTGGCACGGCCGGAGAGCGCGAAGTCTCCTCGTTCTTTTCGGCGCTCGCGGGGGTGGAGAACGGTGGAAGGGTCAACGTGCCGCCGGGTTCGCTCTCGGCGCTGGGAGGCGTCGACCCCGAGTCGGCCGGCATCGTCATGGGCAGCCTCGAGGAGTCGGGTTTGATCTCCCGCGGCTACGACCTCTGGGCCGAGGTCGAGGTGCGCCGTATCGAGGAGGAGCCTAAGGGCCTGCGCGAGGAGGTGGCCGCGGTGCACGCCGCGCTGCCAGGTTCGGGCTCGGTCGGGCTGCCCGCGCTTGCGCGCAAGGCGGGGTTGCGACCTGCGGTAGTCCAGGGCGCCATCTACAGGATGATGGTCGACGGTGTGGCGGAGATCATTCCCCGCGGCTCACTGGTGGACGTGAGGCTCAAGACGTTCTCTCTGGACAACGACAGCCGCAGGAACATCGCTGGCAGGCTCAAGAACCGGGCTAACACGGCCTACGCCCAGATCCGGGACGTAGAGTCGTTCGCCAACCTGAGGACCTGCCGCCGCGAGCGCCTCCTCAGGCATTTCGGCGACATGGAGGAGGTCGTACCCTGCGCCGGCTGCGACGTCTGTCTCGGTGAGACGGAAGAGCACGTAAGGACCGTCGGATCAGGAACGAGCGTGCCCCGCAGGACACCCCTCGTGTCCTCGTCAGCTGGGTTGTCACCGGCTGACGAGGACATTCCAGACGTGGATGCGGCGCTCTTCGAGCGGCTGAGGAGCTGGAGGGGTGAGCAGGCAAAGAAGCAGCAGGTGCCAGCCTACGTCGTGCTCCACAACTCGCACCTCGAGGAGATCTCCGCCCGCAAACCCAGTACTATCCATGAACTGGGCGCCATAAAGGGAGTAGGCCTGCGCCGCGCGGCCCGTTACGGGGATGAGCTACTAGCCCTGATCCACGGGGAGGAGGCGCCGGATACCGTGCCCGCTGCGGAGGATGGCTTCAGAGCACACCTCGAGGCCGCTGACAGCCTGCTCCGGTCCGGGTGCGGTGCCGACGCCGTGCCCGCGTTGGCCCGTGCTCTCGAGCTCGGCGGCGAGGAGGCGCGGCGCGAGGTGGACGGGCTTCTAGGGTCGATGGCAGGCGACTGAAGGCTATACGAGAGGAGTCGCTGTGAGGTTGGAAGGGAAGAAAGTCGCGGTTCTCGTGGCCGAAGGTTTCGAGGACCTGGAGTACTGGGTCACGGTAATGCGCCTGCAGGAGGAGGGGGCGGAGGTCGTCTCCGTCGGACCCGACACCAACCCGGTCAGCGGCAAAAACGCCCTGGGGGCGCAGGCCGACACGACCGCAGACGGCGTAGACGCCTCAGAGCTTGATGGCGTCGTGGTGCCAGGTGGCTGGGCCCCGGACAAGCTGAGGCGCTATCCTGGAATAACCGAACTCGTCAGGACCGTACACGACAGGAACAAGACCGTCGGCATCATCTGCCACGGCGGTCTCGTTGCGATCTCTGCCGGAATAGTCAACGGGGCGAGGGTGACGGGATCGCTCGGGATCAAAGACGACCTGGAGAACGCCGGCGCGATCTGGGTGGATAAGGCGGCGTTCCGCGAGGGAAATCTGGTCTGGGGCCGCGTTGTCCCCGACATCCCTGAGTTCTGCCGCGAACTCGTCGCCGCCCTGGCCGAGGACTAGGGAAGCAGGACGCACACCAATGGACACACCAATAGGAAGCATACCGGAGGGAAGAGGTATGGGCAGTTACCCTCCTGATCGTAGGGCTTCAGTGCGCACGTCCGAAGCTTTGCGTAGCAATTGCACCGTTGTTTCTAAGACTTGGAGAAGGGGTAGTACCCTGCTGAACCGTGGTCAGGCTGCACGCGCTGCCTCCACCAGCCATCTCGGGCGCCTCCCGCGCCACTTGGGTATCTCGGCCGGTGGCACCGAAAAGCTCAACAGCTCCTCGACCGACCAACGGTGATCGCTCAATCCCGCCGCCTGGGCGGGAGTGCTCTCCACCCACTTCCCACCAGGCAGGTCGTTTCCCTCGCGCTCCCGCCGCATACTCTTGTGTGTCCAGCAGAAGTTGTAGCAAGTGCCCACCAGCCACATCCCCGCCGCAAGCGTCTCCCCCAGCCCCACCCGAGCGCGCGAGCAACGTACCAGCGCGGCAAGCCGAGAGCACGAGGGCGGGCGTTGTCCTAATATGCTTCCACCCAGTAGAAAGGCGGTAGAAGCCACCCGCCTATGCCTCACCTACGCGAAGCCGACAACACTGAGGCTAAAATCTACAGGCAGTTGCTGGCGACACTAGCGACGATCACATACTCTTCATCGTAAGATGCGAAGGGTATTACCGTGGTTAGCCATCGTCGTGGTCCTGGTTGGCACCGCCTACCTACTCCGCAGTCAAGGACGCCTGTGGTTGTGCTCCTGTGGCTACGTGGCCCCGTGGTCGAGCGACCCCTGGAGTTCTGATAACTCTCAGCACCTTCTGGATCCGTACAGCTTCACGCACGTGCTCCACGGCTTCCTGCTGTGTGGATTGCTCGCGCTGATCGTCCCAA
>JACCSM010000066.1 GCA_013698525.1 Rubrobacteraceae bacterium | reverse complement strand
AGGATCAAACACTCCCTCTACGCCAGCTTCGAGACAGACCTCGAAACGGCCCTGGAGAGCGAGGCCGCAGGCCAGACGTTCTGCGGCTACACGCGGGATCACAAAGAAGGCGTAACAGCGTTCTTCGAGAAGCGCGAGGCAAAGTTCACCGGAGGGTAGTAGTAGGGGGTTCGCGAACCCCTACTACCGTTCTTCGAGCTCCTGGCTGCGTCTGCCAGGCAGCGAGTAGAACAGTGCCCCGTCTCTGCTATTCACCGCGAGGTGCCCGCCTCCCGCGAGCTCAGATAGCATCCCGTCCGCCTCGCGCACTGTAAGCGAGGTCTCCATAGCCGCCTCCGCGGGCGTAATGCTGCCGCCGTTGTCGCGGATGGCCGAGAGGAGCTCCCGTTCCTTGCTCACGGTCGGGGCGACGGCTCGTTGCTGTCCCCGCAGGTCGGAAGCGCCCTTGCCGATGAGAGCAGCAGCGGCGATCACAAACCCGAGGCCGGCCGCAGCCGTCCCCGAGGTCACGATTATGAGAACCGCGGCGATCACGAACCCGATTCCCAGCGAAAAGTAGAGGTAAGGGTTGCCTGTGCGTTCGCCTTCCCTGCGCTTCCGCCGCTCCAGTTCGCTCACCACGCCTCCAGATCACTCGCGACCCAAACCCGAATAGGGGTGTTCGGCATTATTCTAGACCCAGCCACCCACGGTGCAAGCCACGTCCGCCACTTCAGGTTCCGTACGACGCGTTTCTGTAGAATGGTGCGGGCTGTCACGAGACGGGGGTCGGCGATTTCTTGATGAGACTCAGGGTGCTGATGACGCGGCAGGAGACCGTGCCCGAGAGGCTGGCTGGCGCAACGGCCGTCGTCTTCGACGTGTTCATGGCGACGACGACCCTGCTCACCATACTGGAGAACGGCGCGAGGACCGTCTGCCCTGTAGCGTGCCTGGAGGAGGCGGATCAGGCCAGGGAAAAGCTGGACACCGGCTCGCTTCTGCGCGGCGGCGAACAGGACGCAGCGCGTATAGAGGGCTACGATCACGGGCCCTTCCCCGAAGAGTACGCACCCGAGGTCGTCGGCGGCAAAGACGTCATCTTCGTGACCACCAACGGCACCCGCGCCATCGCCGACGTGGCCCCGGCGGGTACGGTCCTCCTCGGAACCCTCCGCAACGCCAGGGCTGTAGCCCACCACCTCGAAGCCTCGGGGACGGACTCCATCTACCTCGTCTGCGCGGGCGCGGGGGGCCGCTTCAACCTCGAGGACTTCCTCGGCGCGGCGACGCTTCTCTCCTACATGAACGTGGACGGCTTTGAGTTGAATGACGGCGCCCGGCTGGCGCTCGACTTTGCCGAACGCCACGGGGAGAACGTGTACGAGACGCTAAAACAGAGCCGGGCGGGACGATGGTTCGTCGACAACGACAGGATGGATGCCTTCGATTTTGTCGCCGACGTGGGCGCGAGCGGGCTAGTGCCCGAGGTCGTCGGAGGAAAGCTCCGGCGTGCCGATGAGCGTAAGAGTCCAACCCCCCTCGGCGTCTCCGACGCAAACCAGGGAGGCAAAGGATGAACGAGACCATAGACGTGCGCGAGGGCGAAGCCTTCGACCTCGAAGCGGTCGAGCGTTATCTGCGGGCACATGTAGAGGACGTGCCAGAAGGCGACCTGAGTGTCAGCCAGTTCCCCTCCGGCGCCTCCAATCTGACGTATCTGTTGAAGGTCGGGGACTGGGAGGGGGTTCTGCGCCGCCCACCGCTCGGCCCGGTCCCGCCGAAGGCCCACGACATGGGCCGCGAGTCGGGCATCCTGGCCAAGCTCAACGCCGTATACCCGCTCGCGCCGAGACCGTACTTCTTCTGCGAGGACGAGTCCGTCATAGGGGCTCCGTTCTACGTGATGGAGAGGAGGACCGGGGTCGTGCTCGACGACACCTTCCCCGATAGCGTAGAGCACGACGAGGAGCTGCGCCGTGGGATCTCGGGCACCCTCGTGGACACGCTAGTCGAACTGCACGCCGTCGACATCAGGGAGGCAGGGCTTGGGGACCTTGGCAAACCCGACGGATTTCTCCGGCGGCAGACCGAAGGTTGGATCTCACGCTACGAAAAGGCGAAGACCGATGAGATAGGCGAGGTCGAGTCCCTCACGGACTGGCTCGTCCGCGACATACCAAAGAGTCCGCCCCCGGCCGTCATCCACAACGACTACAAGCTCAACAACCTGGTACTTGACCCTGAAGACCTGACGGAAGTAAGGGCAGTCCTCGACTGGGAGATGGCCACCGTCGGAGACCCGCTCTTCGACCTCGCCGTCTCGCTCTCGTATTGGATCGAACCCGACGACTCCGACGAGCTGAAGGCCGTCATGCCGACCGTGACCGTAACGCCAGGCTTCATGACCAGGCAGGAACTTATCGACCGCTACGCCGATCAGAGTGGGCGCGACCTCTCCCAGATGCACTGGTACGTCGTCTTCGGCTACTTCAAGCTGGCCGGAATACTGCAGCAGATCTACGCCCGCTACATCAACGGCCAGACCACAGACGAGCGCTTCGCCACCTTCGGCAAGCGGGTGCGGACCCTAATAGTGCACGCCGAAAACCTCTCCCGCACAGGCGATGTCTAGTGCCCGGCGAAGCCGGCCAGCCTGTCAGCACTTCAGCACGGCGGCTCCGCCGCCTTGTCAGCATTTCAGCTAGTCAGCTTAGCAACGGACGGCGAGGAGATGATTTGTCTGAAGAAAGGTCTATGAAGAGAGCGATTCGTGGTCGGGCAAGGGCGGCGAACCGACGCCAAAAAGCTGAAATGCTGAAGCGC
>JACCSM010000002.1 GCA_013698525.1 Rubrobacteraceae bacterium | reverse complement strand
GCGGCCAACGCCGCCGAGCCAGTCCCGAGGAAGGTTAGGAACCGTCGCCGGCTCATCCCGCTGGGCGCAAGTTCCACAGGCAGATTGCGTTTTTCTCTCTTGATGCGTCTTACGCTAGGTCCATCCGTCATTCGTCTCTCCTTAGTCGTACGTCTTCTGCGCTAAGACTAACAAAGCCGACCGCTGCCTTTATGCCGGCACTGCCGGGAGAAGTTTCCTGACGGTAAAAGTTTCGTCAAATCTAGGTTAACCGCACCTGGGGACGAGGGCGTTGAGCTTTCGAACTCGCACGGTACTACGTCGCAGAGATGGTTGATCCCAAATGCGGAGGTAATGAATAAGGTAGAAGTTGGTCTCCTAGTGCGTCCCAGCGGATGCTGCTCTTGCCCACTCCGCCTTCGCCTTCTCGCAGGCTAACCTCTCCGGCGTGGCTAGAGCGCTGCGTTCAGGTCTACCTTGCCGTCCGGACTTACTACTCCGCGGAACATCAGGGGCGGTTTTGTCCCAGCTTGCGTGGACCCATGCCCTCGAGACGCTGTTGTGGGCGAGCAAGGGAGGCGGTCCACACAGACGCGCCGGGCACAGCCTTGCAATGGCGGTTACGGTCCATTGAGGGACCTATCGGAGGGTGAGATACTGAGCCCTCTACGGGGAGGAGGTTCGACGCGTCACTGAGGGTTCCCAGGGTTCGGGTAGTGTTCGAGCGGCTGGTGAGCCGGAACCCGCTCTTAGGGGCGGGGGGCTTCCGCTCCCCGGCCTCAGGTATTGGCGCTTGCGCCGGGGGCTAAGCCAGGCGGAGCTTGCCCGAGGGGCGGACCTCTCGCAGCATTAGCTGTCGAAGATCGAGTCGGACCGGCGGGGGTGCAACCCCGAGGCGGCCTACGAGTTGGCCGCCGTGCGGGCCAACGTGCGCCCCGCCCTCCGTCCGATGTCGGAGGCTCGCCCGATGACCTCCGCAGAGGAGGCACGCGCCAGCCGACGCAACTACTTGCGGGCTTCCCTGTCTCCTACCTCTGCCTTGTCAGAGAGCGCCCTAAGCTCTGCCAGCCGGTATCTCGTCTCCTCTGGAAGCTCGAGCGCTCCCGGTTTCGCTTCTGGCACGTCTGTACTCTCCTTTGTGTCTGTGGTAGCCGGCGGCTACGAGGTAGGCCCTGACGAGGACCTCCGCCGCCTCGGAAAGCTCCTCGACCGGGGCGGCCAAGGCCTCCAGGCGCTCGAGGTCCCGCCTCTGTCGGGCCTTCTCCGCCTCCGCTAGCTCGCGCCTTGTGCGGTCCGAGTGCGCGACGATCTCCGCGAACGGGCCGGTCCCCACGTACTCGCGGACCACGCGGCCATCCTCAGAGCTTCGCCGGCTTCGGGTGTAGTAGCGCCCCTGCGTTCCCTCCTCTCCTATGACACGGCGCTAGCTACCGTCCGTTACAAAGTAGGGGCGGGCGTAAACGTGTAACACAACGACGGGAGTAGCGCGGCGGGCGCAATGGAGGGGAGATGCAACGCCCTCCCGCGGTCCTCTCGGTTGCCGCGCCCCCGCCACGGAAGGGTTAAGCCACGTCCACACTCCGCGCCTCCTTCGTTCTGTCAAAAACAAACGTTTGCACCCGGCCTTTATCCCCCGTTTCGGCGAAGGGTTCATCATTCCCACTGTGGCCCGTGGGGACCGGGGTAAATGGAAATTCCGAGCGATTGGAAAAGTCGCGCCAGTGTAGGAGCCGGTCCTGGGCGTCTTGGTCCGCCGTGGCGGAAAGGCTCACGAGCCGCCCGCTTCAGGCACGTAACGGTACTCCACAAACCCCGGCAAATCCTCCACGCGGCTAACCGAGCCCAACCCGTGCGCACCCAGGCCCACCACGCGGCGCACGTTGGAGCTCGATTCCACCAGGGCCCAGCAGGCCACGGGGGCGAGGAATTCCACCCCTTGCTCATCCTGGCCATAGGCGTACCAGCCCCAGGGGGCCGGGATGATCTGCACGATCTCTTCTTCCCTCACCGGTGCCCTCCTTTGCCCGGCCAGTCCTTCCTCTTTTCCTCCTCGCTCGGGTGATTGCGCCGCCAAGATTCCTTAAGCTTGTCGGAGCGCTTCTCCTTATCCTCTCGCCGCTTCTCGCTCTCTTCCCGCGAAGGCCTCTCACGTTCTTCGTCCCGGCTGCTCCCGTCCGTCATGCTCCCCCTTCCTCTCCACCTAAGATTGTCCGCGCATCCTCGTAAGCGCCTGACAATATGTCCTGCACCTCTGCCAATGTCTCCTGCGCAGAGGACTCCTGATCCTCGACCTCCCGATCTATTACCCCAAGAGCCTCCCGCTGTCCGATCATCAGCCGCTCTACCGCACGCCTCAACCGGTCGCGTTCTCCTTCGTTCATGGTGCCCTCCATTGTGGCCAGTCCGCCCGCGCCACCTCTACCATCGCGGTCCTCTGTGGCTTGTCTGCATCTGGTTTTACAGCCGCCCGCACTATCAGCCTGGAGGGACCTTGTGGACGACACCAGTGTAAGGGCTGGCGACCCATTCGACTACGCCGCATCCCGACGCCAAGACGATGCCCACGACTGGGAGCGCGACTGCTTCTACTGCCTTTCGGCGTGGGTGTTCTTAGGCTCCCTTGACCACGATGGCGAAGAGATTTTCGATGCCTTTCGCTGTCGCAAGTGCGGCGGTACGGGCCGGATACGCTTTTAGCCCGGTCCAACCAATCGCGGTGTGGGGTAGGGAGCACTCCGAGGAAGAGAGAAGGGCTCAAACAGGCCGTACGAGGGCCTGTGTAACCCTCTTACATCAGGCGGACCGGTTTCGCTCCCTGTAGTGCATCCTAGCCTCCTGTTCTATGGCCTCCGCCGCAGCACCCCGGGCGCTGAAGCGGGCTACCGCCGTCCCGTGGGGGCAGAGCAAGACCAACACGTCGGGGTCTGAGAGGTCCAGGCTGTAGCCGGGCGGCAGGCGCACTTCCTTGGACGATCCCGTCCCTCCGACCAACCGCATCGGCTTTTCCAGCGCTACGAACAGGCGCATGACGCCTCCCAAGGCGCTCTCATCCTGGCCTGGCTTGGGTAGTAGATCCAGCAGATGCCGCCGGCACATCAAGAAGAGCGGCTTCGATCCGGTCCACGAGGACCTTTGTCTCACACGGCCACGGCACGCTAATGACTCCCTCCTTCTCTGGCAGGCCCTCTTCTACGATCGTGGAGAGCGCGATCACTGGCATCTCTCCCTTTTGCGGTGTGCTCTTGCCCATAGCGCCGAGGAAGGCTTTGCGTACACCCTCATCCAGCCTGGGGGTGAGGAGCAACAGGTTTGCATCCTCGAGCAGTTCGTCTACGACCCCTGTGGGGTAGGAATCGAGTGGCCTGGTCTGGTAACCGGAGCCCTCGAGGAGCGCACAGAGGGCGCGCCCTACCACCGTGTCTGCGCCGAGGATAGCTATGGTGGCTGGTTGGTGGTGTTGCACTTCGTTTAGCTCCTTGGCTGAGAGGACTTCTGGGTCTGTGCCCTGAACGCAGAGGGGGCCGGGGCTGTTATGCCCCGACCCCCTCGTGTTTGTGGTGTGCTTTACCTCCTTAGGTTACTTCATCTTGAAGTAAGCGGTTATCGTGGAGTTGTCCTGGGCGGTTACCGTCACCTTGTAGCAGGTGCCAGCGCCCGTAGGGGTCTTCCAGTTGTAGATGAACTGACCGCCGGTGCTGTCGTAACGGAGGCTCGTGCCGCCCGTCGCCACTGTCTCGATGTCGTCGATTGGCGCGCCGCTCGTGCAGGTGACCTTTGTAGCCTGCAGCGACTTGATGTTGGCCGTATCTGTCAGTTCGGTGGTGCCCTTGAAGAGCTCGAACTTCAGCGGCACGGTGGAGCCACCCTTGACGGTGTTGTAGACGCCGTTCATATCCACCGGCTGGTAGAAGCCCTTGAAGGTCCAGGCCTTCACCGTGTAGGAGCGCGTCGCCGTTGCCGTCCGGCCAGCGTTGTCGGTGGCCGTAGCGGTCATCGTGTGGGAGCCCACGTCGGTGCTGTAGCCGGTGACCTCGCAGGAAGCGACGCCAGAGACGGCATCGTCAGCCGTGCAGGTCGGCTTAGCCGGAGTGTCGCCGAAGTCGTACGAGCCGCTGGCGGCGGGGCCGCCGACGAACTGGACGTTGGTCGGGTCACTCAGGTCGATCTTGAAGGCCGCGCTGTTGATGCTGGCGGCGTTGTTGCCCGCCTCGTCTGTGACCTGCCCGGAGGCGATGGTCACCGCGTTGCCTTCCTGAGTGCCGCTCGACTTCGTGAAGTTGTAGGGATCGGAGTGGCCTGAGAAGCCGGACACCCCGTCCGCAGCCTTGAACTCGTTGTCGACAGCGTTCTTGTACCAGCCGGCGGCATTAGGAGAAGTAGTCGCTCCCAAGCTCGTGATGGCCGGCGCGGTGTCGTCGTACTTGAAGTTGAAGGTGTCACTGGCGCTCTGGTTGCCTGCGTTGTCGGTGCAGGTGCCGCTAACAGAGGCAGTGCCGCTGTCGGGACCGTCGTAGACACTATCATCAGAGCAGCTATCTATACCACTCGTAGCGTCTTGGCCATCGAAGCTGACGGTGACGGCGTGGTTGTACCAGCCGTTTTGGTCAGCAGGGCGATCGGGGCTAGCCGTCGCGCTCGGCGCTGTAGCATCGTACTTGAAGGCACTGGAGGTGCCATTGGTGCTGTTGCCAGCGTTGTCGGTGCAGCTGCCGTTTACCGTGATGTTGTTGCCGTCGGGACCGTCGTAGGGGACCGTCGAGCAGCTATCTATGCCACTCGTTGCGTCATCGCCACTGAAGGCGATATTAACTGAGCTTGTGTACCAGCCGTTGTGGTCAGCAGCGCGAGCCGGATCACCCGAGACGTTCGTCGGGGCGGTGGCGTCGTACTTGAAGGCACTGGAGGTGCCATTGGTGTTATTGCCAGCGTTGTCGGTGCAGCTGCCGTTTACCGTCAGACCGGAGCCGTCGGGGCCGCTGTAGGTGCCGCTGGTGCAGCTATCTATGCCGCTCGTGGCGTCGTTGCCAGTGAACTGGTAGCCGACTGCCTGGGTGTACCAGCCGTTGTGGTCGGCGGACCGGTTCAGAGCACCCGCTACGTTGTTAGGCGCCGTGCCGTCGTAGTCGAAGGAGCTGGAAACACCCGCCTCGCTGATGTTGCCTGCCTTGTCGGTGCAGGCGCCGTCGACGGTAAGGTTGGTGCCGTCGGGACCGTTGTAGACACGATCAGTAGAGCAGCTAGCTGAGGGCTGGTCATAAATATCCTAGGATGGCAAAGCCTGCTTGACGGGGAGCGCGGCCTTCTTTAGGATCGGAGCAAGCGTCCCCTACGACGAGAGAAGCCCTCATGGCAAGGAATCAGCCCCGTCCCGAAGCCACCTCCGAGCTCAGGCTCGAACCCATGGACAACCACTGCCCGATCTGCGAGGGGAAGCTGTGGGTTGCCTACCACAACGCCCGCACCGTCGCCACGCTCTCGGGGCTGGTGCGCTTGAGATTGGTGATCCGTCGGTGCGTGAACCCGGAGTGCGCACTCTACCAACGATCTCGCCGGCCCGAGCAGGAGGGCGCTTTCGCGCTGCCCCAGGGTGAGTTCGGGCTGGACGTCATAGCCTTGGTGGGTGCCCTGCGCCACGCCGAGCATCGCAGCGTGCCCGAGATCCACCGCGAGCTCTCGGGCAGAGGCGTGGGAATCTCCGAGCGTAGCGTGACCAACCTACTCGATCGCTACGAGGAGTTGGTGGCGCTCAGGCTTTCGGGGAACGCCGGGCTGCGAAAGAGGCTCGAGGAGCAAGGACGGGCGGTTGTGGCCATAGACGGGTTGCAGCCCGACGTAGGCCACGAGGTTTTGTGGGTGGTGCGCGAGTGCCTCTCGGGAGAGGTGCTACTGGCTCGAAGCCTCCTGGGGGGAACCAGCGAGGACTTGGCGCCCTTGTTAGAGGAGGTAGCGGACGCCCTGCCGGTGGCCGTCGAGGGTGTCATCTCAGACGGGCAGCACGCCATCCGCAAGGCCGTGGCGCGCACGCTGCCCGGAGTTCCCCACCAGCTTTGCCAGTTCCACTACCTCAGGGAAGCGGCCAAGGACATCTACGAAGCCGACCGCCATGCCAAGAAGGAGCTAAAGAAGCGGGTGCGTGGGGTGAGGCCCATAGAGCGGGAACTCGAAGGACGCAACGATCCCGAGGCCGAGGCCATGCGCGGGTACTGCCTGGCGGTGCGCAGCGCGATCACCGACGACGGACGCCCCCCGCTCGCAGCTTCTGGGCTCAAGCTCCACGAGCGCCTCTCAGCCATCCACGACTCCGTGGAGAGGGTCGGTAAAAAGGGGAGCGAATCCCCAGAGAGCTAGAGCGCCTGCGGCGGCTACTTGGGCGTGGGCTAAAAGAGACGGCCGCACTGTGGCAACCGATCCGCCTGTGCTACTCGTGGGTGCACCGGGCAGCGCACATCCTGGCCAACGAAGGGGATCGCTCCGTCGAAGAATTACGCCGGGACTACAGAAGCCTGCTCTCGGAGATGTCCGTCCGGAAAGAAGAAGCGGGCGTCCTCTCGGGAGCGGTGTCGTTGTTCCTCAAGGTAAGTAGGAGCTACTGGAAGGGACTGTTCCGCTGCTACCGCTTCCCGGACCTGCCGCGCACCAACAACGACCTCGAGCACCACTTCGGCTCCGTACGCCATGGCGAGCGGCGCGCCAGCGGCAGAAAAGGAGCATCGCCCGCGATGGTGGTCAGAGGCAGCGTGCGCGTAGTAGCCGCCGTGGTGACGCCACCGGAAGGTTTCGCTGCCCAAGACATACGCCCGGCGAACCTCCAAAGATGGCGGACTTTGCGCGCTTCGCTCGAAAAGAGGCGAGAAGGCCGCCGCGCGCAGCTACGCTTCAGGCGAGACCCGGACGCCTACCTCGGTAGGCTCGAAGAGCAGCTATTCAAGCAGGCTTTGCCGTCCTAGAAAAAAACCATCGCCATGATTCAAGAGGAAATCGTCAGCTTCATCCAAAACGTCCTCTAGCGAATTCGTATCTCTTCCTTAGAATTGCTTTCTTCAGCCTTTATAATTTGATCCTCTATGTCCTTCCACTCCCTTGTTTCCGCTTTGGGAGTAGGGAGCACGGATTCTCCGGATTTAACCGGTGCTGCAGCCTTGAAGAGTTTCTCATTCGTGGCCCCTGCGGGAACGGTAGTAGTGTGTGATCATCCCGGACCCCTCGCAGGATAAACCGGACTACGAAGCACATTGGCAACCGTCCAAATGTAGTCGGTCAACCCCGCCGCCATGGCCGGAGTTCGTTGCTCGTAGCATCTACGCCCTTCCGAACTATTCGATGGCACCCTCAACCCTCGTTGTGTGCGACAGAAGTTGTAGACGATCGCACTCCACCATCCCAGGGCCTCCCTGCTCTCCTCGGTGCGAGAGAAGGCTAGGCTCCTCCTAACCAGGTAAGCGTTCATCATCCTGGAGGTGGCGTTCTGGCGCTCGATGGCCGAAAGGTTGGGCTTCTCGTATCCCAACTGCCCTAGCTCTTTGTTCACCCGCTTCTGGCTACCATGAGCCACTCTCGATCTCACCTCCACCACTCTCCCGCCCTGACGGCGTTTGATCAACTGCAGGTGAGCGAGGCTTCTGTTGATACGATGCCTCACCTTCGGGAAGCGTCCTCTCACTCCCTTGCGCGCCGGACGGTAAGGCTCCCCGAAGACCGTCGGGAAGAGAGTTTCGTAGCTTTTCTCTCCGTCGCTCATCAGCACCAGATCCCTCGGCTCCTTGAGCCTCTTTTTAGTCGAGATCATAAGCTCCTTGAGGAGCGCCTCGTTCCTTTTACCCACAACGAAGCCGATCAGAAGGCGACTTTCGGGATCGATGGCGGTAGCTTCCCACAAAGGCTCCTTCTTCGTGCCCGCATACCCCCAACGCTCGTCCATCTGTACCGAGGCGGTTGCGACCTCTCTCACTCGTTGGTCGTGGAACTCCCTTGAGTGATCCCCGAGGTTCCTCCTCAGCCTTCTTACGGCCTCCGCGCTCACCCCGACCAAACGAGAGGTCCCCTTCGTCGAAACCCCTTCCGAGAGATGCTCGGCCACCGAGATAGCCTTCTTCTCCTCGATCTTGGAGTTGAAGAGCGCCGTGTTCCTGCGCTCGGAGAACTCCCGAGCGCAGGATCGGCACCTCAGGTAGCGTATGCGGTCCTTGCCGTAGACCTTACGCACGCTGAGATTTCCTCGTCCTCTTTTGGCGTAGAGGTGGCAATCTTTGTAGGGACAGGCTAGAGTTTCTATTTGGGGTCTGTGCTTTTGTTTTTCCATGAGGCGCACTTTGCGCCAACAGCAGGCCCCTTTCCCGTAGGGTCTGAGATAATCTCACCGTACTACC
>JACCSM010000045.1 GCA_013698525.1 Rubrobacteraceae bacterium | reverse complement strand
TCGCGTTGGCGCTGTTGTTGTTCGCCGTCATACTCTTCGGGTCTTACTGGTTCGTGTACGCGCCGAGCCGGAAGAACTTTCAGAGGGGCAACGACCGGCGGAGGCTGCGGCGATAGGCGCGGGCTACCGGGGAGAGGTGGGGCGGTTTGCAGGTCTCGGCTAAGTCCGACTACGCGCTGCGGGCGGCGCTCGAATTGGCGCTGACCGAGGACTCGAAGCCGCTTAAGGGGATGTGGATCTCCGAGTCGCAGGACATCCCGCTGAAGTTCCTGGAGAATATCTTGCTTGAGCTCAAGCACGCAGGCATCGTCCGCACCCGGCGCGGGGCCGGGGGAGGATACTGGCTCGCCCGGCCCCCCGAAGAGGTGAGCCTGGCCGAGATCATCCGGGCCGTCGAAGGGCCTCTGGCGAACGTCCGGGGCGAAGGAGCGGAGTCCCTCGCATATTCCGGCGCCGCCCAGCCATTGCGGGAGGTCTGGATCGCCGTCCGCGCCAACCTGCGCGCCGTCCTCGAATCCGTCAGCCTCTCAGACCTCGCAAGCGGCGAACTGCCCGCCTCCGTCCGTCTCCTGATCCAGGACCCCGAAGCCTGGGTGCGCCACTAGGCGGGGAGATCCGCGTGTTCGGGGACGCTCCGGATCCCTCGCCCAACAACATCTCCCTGCGGGACGTGACGGAAGACGACCTCCCCACGTTCTTCGACCACCAACGAGACCCTGGCGCCAACCACATGGCCGCCTTCACGGCCAGGGACCCGGAGGACAGAGTCGCCTTCACGGCGCACTGGACGAAGATATTGGGCGACGAGTCCATCATGGTAAAGACCATCCTCAGCGACGGGCGCGTGGCCGGCCACGTCCTGAGCTTCGAACAGTTCGATGAATGTGAAGTGAGCTATTGGATCGGCAGGAAATACTGGGGCAAGGGCATCGCCACGGTCGCGCTCTCGGAGTTCTTGGAACACGTAAAGACGCGTCCTCTCCACGCTCGCGTCGCCAAAGACAACGCAGCCTCCATCCGGGTACTCGAAAAATGCGGCTTCATTGTCTCGGGCGAGGACAGGGGATTCTCCAACGCTCGCGGCGAGGAAGTCGAGGAGTTCGTCCTGAAGCTCGGAGCAGACGAAAGCGAAGCGGCACGATGACGCACTGCCCCTGATCCCGACTCCCTCGACCCCCCGCAACATCCCCATCCCGGAGAAAATCCTCCCCGCGCCCTTGACTTACTCCACGACAGACTCTACATTTCCGTATTGTCAAGTAAAACAATAGACAAAATAGATTGAGTTACGAATGGAGGAGTGGAGATGATGGAGAGGAATGGGGTCGTGGATCGCCCCAATGTGGTCGTGGTGGTTGCGGACACGTTTCGGCGGGACCACGTGCCGGGTATCACACGATGGGCGTGGTGGCCACGCCGTTCTATATCCGAAACGGTTTCGGATACGATCGCGGCTTCGACGACTTCGCGTGGGTGCGGGGGCAGGGTGATGACACCAGGCCGCACGAGCGGGCTGACGCCCGTATCACCTGGCGCTCGGAGGAGGACCGGATGGTGGCGCGCACGGTGACGGAGGCCGAGCGTTGGCTGGAGCGCCATCACGACGAGCAGTTCTTCCTCTACGTGGACACCTGGGACCCGCACGAGCCCTGGGACGCGCCAGATTACTACACGAAGAAGTACCGCGAAGGTTACGCAGGGGAGCAGATCTACCCCGCCTACGGCGACTGGGAGAGGGCCGGCCTCACCCGCGATGACGTGGATCTCGGCCACGACACCTACTGCGGCGAAGTCACGATGGTGGACTTCTGGATCGGTCGCCTCCTCGCCAAGCTCGACGCCCTGAACCTCCGCGACAACACCATCGTCTTCTTCACCTCCGACCACGGCTTCTATTTTGGGGAACACGGCTACTTCGGCAAGGCCGAGTGGATCCATGACCCGGAGGCGTCCATCTCGGACAACTCACTGCTCCCGGAGTGGCTGGCGGAGTCGTGGCTCTTGAGGGTCGAGCGTTCGCCTTTGTACCGCGAGCTGACCAACGTGCCCATGATGGTCCGGGGTCCCGGCCTCGCGCCAGGCCGCAGTCAGGCATTGACCACGGCGGCGGACATCGCCCCGACGATCATGGAGATGGTGGGGCTCGGCGGGCTGCCGACAACGATGGTGGGCGAGTCGTTTGGCGGTGTCCTCTCCGGGCAGCGGGAAGAACACAGGCCGTTCGTCATAAGCTCCTGGCCGCTGTATCTGGCTGAGGGCGAGGTCACGACTGCCGTGGACTCGAAGGTACGCAGGATCTCCTCGTACATGCCGATCACGATCACCACCAGCGACCGTTCCCTCGTCCTCGGCGGCCCAGACGACGAGCCCGAACTCCACGACCTGAACAAAGACCCCGGCGAGACCCACAACGTCTGGAAGGAATACAACGGCGAAGGAAGCACGCTCTGCGAAGACGCCATCTCCTTCCTGGAGACCATCGGTACCCCCGAAGAACACGTAGCTCCGCGCCGCGAAGCCCTCGACCGTTGGTGGAGAGGGGCCATCCACAGCTAGGCGGTCCTCCCCAGCAACG
>JACCSM010000624.1 GCA_013698525.1 Rubrobacteraceae bacterium | reverse complement strand
ACACGGCGTTGATCACGATCTACAACAAGGTGCCATGGGACTACATTCCGGTGGGCGATAATGTATACGGTAAAGTTCTCGACGGGATAGCCCAGGAGGTCGATATCGAGACCGGCGAGGTGCTCTTCGAGTGGCACAGCTTGGAGCACGTCGGGCTAGAGGAGTCTTACACCAAGCCCTACGACTACTTCCACATCAACTCCATAGAAGTATATGACCAGGATCACCTGCTCATCTCCTCCCGTACGACATCCACCGTGTACAAGGTCGACCGGAAGACGGGCGAGGTCGTCTGGCGACTCGGCGGGAAGAATAGCGACTTCGAGATGGGCCAGGGTACCCGGACCACCTTCCAGCACGATGCCCGCCGCCACCCCGACGGTACTATCACCATCTTCGATAATGGCAACGTAAACAGAGTAGAACAGTCCCGCGGCATCGCGGTCGAGGTCGACGAAGACGCCATGATCGCCAGCCTGGCACGCGAGTACACCCACCCCGACAAGGTGCTCTCTGCCACCCAGGGCAGCGTGCAGGTATTGCCGAACGGCAACGTCTTAGTAGGCTGGGGCAGTGCGCCTCTCTTCTCGGAGTTCGACCATGATGGCGAGTTGATCTTCAGCGCCGCCTTCCCGACAGAGAGCGAGACCTACAGGGCCTTCCGCTTCCCTTGGAGCGGGCAACCTACCGACAACCCAGCCATCGTCGCCGAGCTCGGGGCCGACGACGAGGTCACGATCTACGCCAGTTGGAACGGCGCCACAGAGGTAGCCACCTGGCAGGTGTTAGCCGGCGCCGGCCCAGATAGTCTGGAGCCACTCGCGTCAGCCCCCCGGAAGGGCTTCGAGACCGTGATCACGTTACGCACCACAGAGCCCTACATCGGCCTGAAGGCCACGAACGGCTCGGACAGGGTGCTAGGCACCACAAGGACAATCAAGCTGGAGGACAGCGCCTAGCAAGAGCTCAGCACCGAAACTCGTGGGCGTTCCCTATGTACGGTTAGCGTCGCGAAGGTGCGCACCCATACATAAGAAGCAAAGCGGCTAGTTCGACGGCCGCTGATCTTCAGGGATGTCGAACTCCTCGGCGAGCGTCTCGGGCAGCACCTTGCCGACGTACTCGCTCGTACGGCCTGGTCCGTTCTCCTTGGGCCGGTACAGATACCAGTAAGGGCCGTGACGCTCTCCGCTGGCGCACTTCTTGCAGCCTTTCTTGCCGCATTTGACGCGCTCCAGTTCGAGGTAGCGCCTGTTGTGGGACTTCTCGCGGGCTGCAGACCGTCGCCGTTCGAGTTTCTGTCGCCGCGTATTTGCGCGCTCACGTTGTATGTCGGAGAGCATGGCCGAGATCTCCTGGAACTCCGCCGGGTCCAGCCCCTCCAACCACTCCCTGGTGATCCGCCCCGATTCCATCAAGTCCTCCGTATGGGCCGACTTATGTACATTCTACCACGGATCTCTCCGTAGCAATACATAAGAAACACGCAAGAAAGCGTAGCCCTCTTCGAATCGCCTGCTAGTTCAGCGCTGTCTCCAGAGCAATTCTGATGCCTGTAGGGACACCTAAAGTCTGATGCCGTAATTTGCGGAGCAACCCGCTCTAGGATTCCATCCGCTCGACCCACTGCGCCCGCCACTCCGGTGCCTCGAACGGCTCGGCGTAGTAGCGGGTGTCCCGCCATATCTTGCTATCGCGCAGCTCGAAGATGACCACTACAGTAAATACCTGTCCACCGCCGTAGTCGTTGACCCCCTCTGCGACCCACAGGCTCTCCTTGACGACCACCCTTCGTAGATGAATGGTCGGTGGGGTGGGGTAAGCCTCCTGGAACTCCCTCATCTTCTCCCGGCCCCTGATACGCTCGCCGGACTGGGGCATCTCCATAACGTAGTCCTCGTGGCGCATCTCGTATTCCGCTTCGGCGCTTAGATGGGTGAACATCTCGACGAGGAAGTGTTGCGCCTGTTGTTCGTCCATCTCTTCCAGGTCGGGCACGCGTTGCTCATCCATCCGCGCTTCTCCTTCCGCAGTTGTGGGCCAGCCACACGTTCACGGCCGGCTAGTCCTCGAAGAGAGACCCAAGACCGCCTCCCTCGCCGGCGTGGGAGTGCTCGGGGACGGCAGCGCCTTCCGAGGGCTGTATGAGGACCCATCCTGCACCCTCGAAAGCTACCTGGAACGACTCGCCGCTGCCGCGTCCCGTAAAGGTCTTGAAGGAGACGTCGCTCCTGACGCCTGTCCTCACACCGCCGCTCCAGGCGATGGCGGATTCGGGGTCGGCGAAGGTCGGGGTCGAGGTGTCGAGGAGGACGGGCTCCCCGTCCGAGGTGACAGCGACCTTGCCTGTGCCTTCGAGTACGACGTTGAAGAGGCCGCCTGCGAGACGTCCTGCGCCCTCGACCCGCTTTATGTCCCAGTCGATGCCTGGCTCGAAGGCGAGGATGTTGTCGCCGTTGACGGTCATACGGTCGTTCTGGAGCTCCAGGATCATGATCTTGCGCTTGTCCTGCGCCAGGAACAGGTCGCCCGTTCCGTTGGCCGCCATTAGCCTGACGCCCTCGCCGGTGACGGCCTTCTTGAAGAAACGACCCAGGCCCCCGCCCTTGTGCTCGAAACGCACGTCGCCCTGATAGGCGATCATCGAGCCTAGCTTGGCCTGGATCTGGTCGTTCTCCAACCGCACCTTGAGCATCGCCGAGTTCTGCAGCGTGAATCGCCCCTCCGGCGTAACCTCCCTGAACTGCTCCAGGTTCGTCTCACTCACCGCATTACCTCCCTATCCGGTCGGAGTAAACGTTACTACCTGGGTACGAAGCGCCCGTCTAGAAGTTTCCTAGAACATCCTGCCACCCGGCGGGACCTCCCGGTCCGGGGAGAGGAGCACGACCTCGCCGCTCTCGTCAGGCACTCCCAGAACCAAAACCTCGCTCTGGAAGCCCGCGATCCTCTTCGGCGGAAAGTTGACCACAGCGACGACCTGGCGGCCTACGAGTCCCTCCGGTGCATAGTGCGCCGTGAGCTGGGCGCTGGTCTTCCTGGTCCCGACCTCGGGTCCGAAGTCCACGACGAGTCTTATCGAGGGCTTGCGTGCCTCCGGGAAGGGCTCGGCCTCGACGACCGTGCCGACCCGTGCATCCACCTTCTCGAAATCCTCCCAGCTTATCTCCGGCAAGCCACACTCCTTTGTCTAGAGGCCACAGGCATCAGCAATTGGTTTCGAGAACTGGTACAACCCGGCAAAAGGACCTACCTGGAGCCTGACACCTGAAATCTGATGCCTCTTCACGGAAGATTCCTGACCTCGAAGACCTCCCTCAGTACGTGGAGGTTGAGTTTCCTCGGCAGGAACGTATCGTGCGACCACTGCGCGGGACGTCCGTCGGTCAGGTACATGATCTGGGTTAGCGAGAGGGCCGCGGAATGGGCCTTCAGGCCCAGTTTTTCGCCGATCCGGTCTCCCGGACCGATCGTGACGGCCTCGATGGACATCTGGCTGTACCCCACGGGCACACCTTCTGAGACGAGAAGATCCAGCATCATGGCGTCAGGGCGAAACCGCTCCCGCACGTCGCCCACCCCGATAATGCTCTCGGGCACCACGTCCACCATCCACGCAGCAGGCCTACCTTCGATGAGCAGCACGCGCGAGACCCTGGCAAGCGGAGTACCTTCGGCGACCTCCAACGCTACAGCCTCATCCGGCGTGGCACCGATGGCCTCTATGGTCAGGTCCGAGCCATCGAGCTCTAACCCAAGCCTCCCTGCGTGGACCGTATAAGTCTCCAGCCTCTCCAGGCCAGCCGAGAGCCGCGCCCCCTCCGGCGGACGCACCAGGAACGTTCCGCTACCCTGGCGCCGCTCCAGCAACCCCCGCTCTACGAGCCGCGTCAACCCGGCCCGTAC
>JACCSM010000612.1 GCA_013698525.1 Rubrobacteraceae bacterium | reverse complement strand
GCTCTTCCCAGAGCCGGAGACCCCCGTGATACAGGTGAAGACCCCTAGCGGAAACCCGACGTCGACGTCTTTCAGGTTGTGCTCCATCGCCCCGAGCAACTCTATGGAACCCGTCGGCTCCCTCCGCCCTTCGGGAGGTTCGATCCTCCGCCGCCCGGCAAGGAAGTCACCCGTTACCGAACGCTCCTCGGCCTCGATGTCCTCGACGCTGCCGGCAGCGATGATCTCACCCCCGTGCACCCCGGCGCCAGGGCCGACGTCGACGACGTAATCCGCGGAACGTATGGTCTCCTCGTCGTGTTCGACGACGATGAGCGTGTTCCCGAGGTCCCGCAGCTTCTCGAGCGTCGTCAAGAGCCGCCTGTTGTCCCGCTGGTGCAGCCCGATGGATGGCTCGTCGAGCACGTACAGAACACCGACGAGGCCGCTCCCTACCTGCGAAGCGAGCCTTATCCTCTGGGCTTCTCCCCCTGAGAGCGTCCCCGCAGAACGGCTCAGGGTGAGGTATCCGAGCCCGACGTCGACGAGGAAGCCGAGGCGCTCCCTGATCTCCTTGACCACGCGCTCGCCGATGATCCACTCCCGCGTGGTGAACTCAACGCCGTCGAAGAAACCCTGCGCGTCCGTAACGGAAAGCTCTGCGAACTCGTAGACGTTCTTGCCGCCGACGGTCACAGCGAGGGCTTCTGGCCTGAGCCTGGCGCCTTTGCACTTGGGACAAGGCACGTGGCTCATGAACTCTTCGATCTTCTCCCGCCGGTACTCCGAATCAGTCTCGACGTAGCGCCGCCCCAGGTTGCCTACGACGCCGTCGAAATGGGTCATGTATTGCCTGCGGCGGTTGTAGCGGTTGCGGTACGAGACGTAGATGCGCTCGCCGTCGGTACCGAACAGGATGAGGTGCCTGTGCTCCTCGGGCAGGTCGCGCCACGGGACGTTCAGGTCGATCCCATACTTCTCCGAGAGCGAGCCGAGCACGCTCCTGTGGTACTCGGTATGCGAGTTTGCCCAAGGCACGACGGCCCCCTCGTTCACGCTCAGATCCTCGTTCGGCACGACGAGATCGGGGTCTATCTCCAGGCGGCTCCCCAGCCCATCGCAGCGGTCGCAGGCCCCGTGAGGGCTGTTGAACGAGAACGTACGCGGCTGTATCTCCGCAATTGAGGCGCCGCAATTCGTACACGTGAAGCTCTCCGAGAAGAGCATCGACTCGCCCGCGCCGTCTCTCTCTACAGTCTCGATCTGAACCAGGCCTTCGGCCAGGTTCAGGGCGGTCTCGATCGAGTCCGTGAGGCGGCGCTCTATGCCGTCCCTGATCACGAGCCTGTCGACGACGACCTCTATGTCGTGCTTGTAGTTCTTGTCCAGCCCGAGGTCGACGGGCAGCTCGTGCAACTCGCCGTCGACCCTGACGCGGGCGTAGCCGCTCTCGGCGAGGTCCTTGAACATCCTCCCGTACTCGCCCTTACGCCCCCGCACTACAGGCGCGAGCACCATAAAGCGCGTCTTCTCGGGGAGGGTGAGTACTTTCTCGACCATCTGCTGCGGCGTCGAGGAGGCGACGGGGAAGCCGCAGACGTGGCAGTGCGGCCTCCCTGCGCGGGCGTAGAGCAGACGCAGGTAGTCGTAGATCTCCGTTACCGTGGCGACCGTGGAGCGGGGGTTGTTGGACGTGGTCTTCTGGTCGATGGAGACCGCCGGGGAGAGGCCATCGATGTGGTCCACGTCGGGCTTGTCCATCTGGCCGAGGAACTGCCTGGCGTAGGCAGAGAGGCTCTCGACGTAGCGGCGCTGCCCCTCTGCGTAGATCGTGTCGAATGCGAGAGAAGACTTGCCGCTACCAGAGAGCCCTGTCACGACCACCATCACGTCGCGCGGCAGGGAGACCGTTATGTCCTTGAGGTTGTGTTCGCGCGCGCCCCGCACGACGATCTGCTCTTCCGCGATCTCTGCTCACCCCTCTTCTTCGGGACGCCTACGGGCAAGTATACGGCCCCCTGTTGGGAGGCCAAAGA
>JACCSM010000603.1 GCA_013698525.1 Rubrobacteraceae bacterium | reverse complement strand
ATTCAACCGCTCTGCCACCTCTCCGTGGCAGAGTGTATCTACAGGACCCCGCCCCTTCAACCACATCTCCCCCCTCCACGACCACATCCCACAACCCTGCACCTCGATCTCCAGTTTATACAGACGGCCCCGACAGTCTCGTGTCTTGTCCACCATTCTCGACCCACAATCCAGGTATCCAGAGACAAAAGACCTGCACATAGCGCATTTTTGGGATCCGATGGGACCGGATGGATTATACAGGTAGTTTAACTAGCGTTAACCATACACTTCAGGAATACTGTGTGTACGCCGTCATGCGCTGGTGAGGTTACGCCGGTTCGAGAAGCAAACCCTGCCACAATCCCCGCGTCCCATGGGGGATTGGCCGGCAGAGGTGACACTGGTTCGTCGGAGATCCGAACCCGTACTCCCTGCTGACGTGGAGAGCCTCTTGGGCTGCCGGGTGCGTACTGCACGCCGAGGGCTGGTGTGCGACGGCCATCTCCTTGTTTCCAGAAATACTTGCTCGTAACGGTTGCCGTAGCGGTTAGCAGACGCCCGCCCGCTACAGTGGTGAGACAAAGAGGCGCTCCTGGCACCTCGGAAGGAGTCAGAATTATGGTCGGGAGTACAACAGGGAAGCTGGCGGGCATCAAGATGGTGACCCGCTTCGCCTACGCGGCCGGGGGCACGGGCATCCTCGCCAACCTCTTCCTCATCGCCTTCTATGCCCTGCAGGCCAGCCACCCGGAGGAGGGAACCTCGCTCGGCTCGGCCAACGACCTGGTGGGATCTCTCGGGGCTGCGTTCATGGCCCCTGTGGTACTCGGCCTGTCCGCATGGTTGCCCGACCGACGCTTGAGCCGGATCACCCTGGTGCTCGGCCTGTCGGCACTGGCGGTCCTCACGGTAGGCGGTCCGCTGCTGTTTCTCGGGATGCTGGCGTTCGACGTCCAGGCACCGGTCGCGGTGGCAACCTGGATGGTTCTCTGTCTCTGGCTGTTGCTGGTCAATCGATGGTTGCGCTTGTCGGCTGCCATCGGGCCGCGCGTGGCACGTTTCGGAGAGTTCCTGGGCGTGGTCACCCTGGCCGGCGGCGCGGTCGCCGGGCTGGGTCTGTTGCTGCCGTGGATGTCGGTGCCGCAGCTGGTGGTGTTCGGTGTCGGCGGAGTTCTCGGTGTGATCGGCATGCTCGGCATCCCCATCTGGTTCGTGCTCCTGGGCCGATACCTGGCGGCGTCATGACCATTCTCGAGAGAAGCGCGCTCAGAGGCCTCACGGCGCTCAAGCTTCGGAGTCCTATTCGCCGAAGTTCGCCACGGATCTTCTTCCTCGGGGCGTTCGGGAGATTGTCGCCTTGTGGAGTGGTGTCATGACGGCAATGGCGAGACAACAAGGCCGAGTCGGCAGGATAAGCTACCGCACCGCAGCCTGGCTTGCCTGGTCGCTATGCGCGCTCTCGTTGACGCTGACGTTGCTAAGCCTCCTGCTCTTGAACCTGAACCTCTCTCACCCAGACACTCCTATCTACGGCCCCTGGCTCGACAATACGCTCGGCGCGATAAGCTATGCGCCAATCGGTGCGTTGATTGCCTCGCGTCGCCCAGCAAACCCCGTGGGCTGGCTCGTGTGCCTATACGGCCTCGTCATCAGCCTGAGCTACTTCAGTGCCGAGTACGCCATCTATGCCCTGCTGGCACAACCTGATTTACTATCCGGAGGTGAAGCACTGGCCTGGGTCCTCTCCTGGATACGCCCATCATCATCGGCCTTTCGGTGTTCCCGTTGCTCCTGTTCCCCACCGGAAGGCTACCGAGCAGGCGCTGGAGGTGGGTGGCGTGGTTGACCGTGGCCTTCGTCCTGGCGGGGGTGATCTCCTCTGCTTTCTCATCCGGAGCGCTATTGGGTATCCTTGGCCCGATCCAGAACCCGCTCGGGATCGAGGGCTTCACCGGCGTCTACAGGGTATTTTTGTTTTTCGTGTCTCCTCCTCTGCTCGTTGCAGCGGCTTTTTCGCTGTTCGTGCGGCTGCGCCGGGCCGTAGGGGTAGAACGCCAGCAGATCAAATGGTTCGCCTACGCTGCTGCGGCAACGGTAAGCGCCTCTACCCTCGCATACATCATCCCCGGGGTTATAGACACACCACCCTGGTTCGAGTGGGCTGGGTTCGTGCTCAACGCAGCCTTTGTACCGGCCATCCCGGTTGCTATCGGGATAGCGATCCTGCGCTACCGCCTCTACGATATAGACCTCCTCATCAACCGTACCCTCGTCTACGGTTCGCTCACGGCTGCACTGGTCGCGGTCTACTTCGGTGGCGTGGCGACGACCCAACTCGCCTTCCGAGCACTCACAGGTCATGAGGAACAGCCGCAACTTGCCATCGTGGTCTCCACCCTGGTAATAGCTGCGCTGTTCAACCCACTACGTCGGCGCATTCAGTCCTTCATCGATCGCCGCTTCTACCGCAAAAAGTACGACGCGGCGAAGATGCTGGGCGCTTTTTCCGCCCGATTACGTGATGAGACGAACCTTATCACCCTCAGTGACGACTTGATCGGGGTAGTCAGGGAGACGATGCAACCTGAGCACGTCTCATTGTGGCTGCGTCCCGACACACCCTCCAAGGACAGGCGGGCAGACTAGCAGCCGCCTCCGGGGCTCTTTCTCTATGGGTCGCGGGGTATGTAGTTGGGTTTATCGGGAAGATGGTAGAAAGTGGAGTTGTTGGCTAAGATCCTGACATTCACGGAGGCTCTTGCTGGTTTGCGGGGCGTATTTTCCGGTGTGAGGCGGCGGTGACGAAGGGGAGCGCGACGACCGGCGGGTCTGCGCGCCGCTACGCCGGGCTTTCGATCGCGGCCGCGG
>JACCSM010000609.1 GCA_013698525.1 Rubrobacteraceae bacterium | reverse complement strand
CGTCGTGGTCCTCCTCTCTGAGCCGACGGGCGACTCTCTGCCAACACCAGCCCCCGAGCCAACCACCACCGACCAAGACGTAGACGCTCATCCGAAGGACCTCCTTGTCCTCTAGGCAACCCAGATCCGGATCATCGCACCTCTTTTCTGCGGACGGTAGGGGTGCAGCGGAGGATGTTCCTTATTCAACCTCGTAGAAAAGGTGCATTCCTTCCAGGAAGGTGGAGTCTCGGAAGATTGTACAAACATCTAGCTATCGCCTGGCTAGAGGACGTTTAGGGCCCAGCCCACGAGCACGATGATGAGTATCAACGAGAGTACAGACTGGACCATCGTCAGGATCTTGGCTCTTCGAGAGAGAACAGGCGTGTCGGTCGGACTGAACGCAGCGCTCGTGTTGAAGGCCAGGAACAGGTAGTCTAGGAAACCCGGCGCCCAGTCGACTGCCCGTTTGCCGTCCTGCTGGGCTATCTGAGGGAACAAGAAGTCTTCGCTGGCGTGGGCGTTCAGCCTACGCTCGGCCGGACCGCCTCCGTCGATCTCCCAGTACCACACCGCGAAGGTCACCACGGTGCTGACCCAGATTAGTACCGAGTCTACTAGCACCGACAAGGCGGACGCGCCCCTCCCTGACAGGGTGGTGACCAAGAAGAACACGCGGATGATGACCGAGGCTGTCGTTACGAACAGGAGCACGAAGCCGATCCCGCGGGCTAGGCGATAGTGGCCCCGAGCGTGCGCGATCAGGAGTGGTACCAACAACACCGCCATAAACCCTGGCAGCCAGACACGTGGCCCGAAAGTCACGTACCCCGATAGTGCGATGTAGGAGGCCCCGACTGACAAGATGGCCACGGCGGCGGGCCATCGCGGCACGCCCCTCCTGGTGCGAGGAAGTCGTTGCCTATGCACACACCTTCCTTTCGCTTGCGAGCACCCTCGCTTCCCAAGGTTTCCAGCTCCATGATGCGCGCAAAGTATCAAGAATGCCAACCCGAAGAGCATACGTTATGTTGCCACCCAGTGGAACTCCGCTCATCCATCCGATCCTTATTCACCCAACCCCTCTTGGGTTGCCTCCAAAGAGCTCGGGCGCTTCTTTGTGGGGACAGAGAAGTAGGAGGAGTACGCGGAGCTTGCGGCCCGCACGATAGGGGCTGCTGCGCGTGGGGAGTGTTGCGAGAGCTCACTTACCTCAGCGCCGAAGATGGCTAGTTTCGATCTGCTTCTGTTCCCCTCGTTCGCTGAAGTTTGGCTCGCTTACGAGATTTTTCAGGGAGTTCCCTACGCCGTTGCGTGAATAGCCCCTGATGGTGGCATCACATCGGAGCAGGTAGAAAGAGGCTTCCAAAGCTAGCAGCCCGGATCGAGAATAGAAGGAGCGGGAGTAGGGGGTCGAAGAAGCACGACCCCCTACTCACAAGTGTCGAAGTGCAGATCGTTGGCTAACCGGCTCGGGAGTAGCTGACCAGCTCCGCACGGCCGCCGTCGCCGTCGGTGTGAACGCTCAACAGTGGGCCGACGTTCGGGCTGTAGAACTTCAACTCCTGGACCTTCGGCTCCGTCGGTACCAGGTCACGCGTCATCAGGACGTGCTTGTCGAAGTAGCCGAAGGGCACCTGAACCCGTTCCTCACCGACGGTGATGACTGCGGCCTTGTCCTCGGCTTCGCCCTTGTAGTACTCCTGGCGGTAGGAGAGACCGGGCTCGGGATTGGCCGGCATGGCGATCCCGGGCTGCGCCCCGTCGATGCCGGCCTCGAACGAACCGCCGTGGTCGACGACCTTGCCGTTCTTGTAGTTGGTGACGTACTCGCCGAGGTACCAGATGTTCCCGGCCTTGTCCTGGGCGTACCAGTCGTCGGTGATCTCGACCGGCTGGCCGTTCTCGGTGACCGTGTCGCGGATCACGCGGGCCTCGATTCCGTTGGCGATCATCTTCTTCTCGTCGGTGACCTCGACGACGACCTTCTGGTTCGTGCCCGTCGTATCCGTCTCGCTGTAGACCCACTTGCTGCCCGGGCTCATCGGCCAGTAGGGGTTATCTATGTTGACCGAGAAGTCGGCCGGGTCGAGCCTTACGGGCTCGCTCCCCTGCGGCAGGCCTCCCCGGCTGCTAGATCCCGAGGCCGTCGAGTTTGCTGCCTTGGTCGACTTCTCGGGGCTCTCGTCCTTCGCCGCCGAAGCCTTCTCCGCCAACGTATTGGCCCCACAAGCGCCCGCTACTGCCAGACTCATCGCCAGCGCGAGTGCCGCCACGCTCCGCATCAGGGGTCTTGCACGCTTCCCATCCATCGTTCCTCCTCTTCGATCGTTGCCGTTCGCAGTCGTCCGCGCGCGGCACTTTTTCCTACCCTTCCACGTTAGGTGGATCCTCTATCACCCCCTTTCACAGACCTTCGTGTACGTGAAGCCTGAAAGCAGCATTACAAGCGAACGTGAGGGCAGACTGAGCGCACGATGAGAGCGGGATTAGATTCCTGTGAACTCCCAAGTATTGATCTTCGGAAACGGTACGGAAGGGATACGAGTAACGCTCCGAGCGTGGATTTGACGGGTAGACTGAGTCCAAGACGGGCTGAAAAGCACGGCTCTACCCCACGTGCCTGTCGTACACGCTGCCGTCGCTCATGCGCACCACCGGCCCCTCTTCGGCTTGTCTCTTACTTCGCGGTCAAGCCGCAGCCAGGACGGCTTTCTCGCAGTAGCTTGCCTCACGGCTTCGGTGACTACCAGCACGGGGGTATAATCTTCCGCGAGTTGATCGGTGTGCTGAGAAGAACGGTGGCACCTGTGTATGGACTTGCGGTCGTTGTCACGTTCGCTGTCGCGTTCGCGATCTTCCCCGCGTTCGCGATCTTCCCCGCGCTCGCATCGGCCCAAGGCTCGGATACGGTGTACGACGAGGCCGGAGCACTCAGTGGCCCCGAAGAGCAGCGCGTACAGCAGGCCTTCGACTCGGCGCAAGAGGAGACGGGGCAGCCACTCTATGCCTTCCTGGTACCCAACAAGGGGGTAGAAGGCCAGCAGGCGCGGCAGGAACTACTGACGCGGGAGGCCACCGAGGCGCAAGTTCCGGAGGACGCCGGGGTAGTCGTGGTTGCCACGAACGATGGCTGGGGCACGACGTACAACTTCCCGCAGGACGCATACAATACGATGGTTCCGGACTTTCGGGACGAAGCCTTCGCCGCTGGGCTCGTGGCCGGAGCACGAGAGATTCAGGGTGAGCCTGTGGCACAGGACGCGCAAGACAATCCTGATGCTGGCACGGGCGGCCTGTGGGGAGGCGGACTTCTCCTTCTCTTTGTGGCGGTGGCGGGAGGACTTCTACTGCTCAGGAACAGGCGCGCCAACAAACGGCGCATCGAAGAACAACGTCGTAGCGCTGAGGAGGAGTTTGCCAACCTCACCGTCCACCTGAACGAGTTCGACGAGAAAGAGCGACTCGCCTCGGGCTACTTAGAGGCCCAGCGTTCGCTTTTGGATCAGCGAACGGAGGAGTGGGTAGAGACGAGAATCTCGGACGCCAAGACTACCGGTTTCGCCCAGGAATTCAGCGAGGCTGCATCCCGGCTAACCTCCGACCCCAGCTGGGCGCGCGAGCGTATGGGATACGGGCGCAACCTCCTCGCAGAGTCTATGCAGAAGCTCTACGAAGCCGAGAAAACCATGGACGACTACAGGGCCGCCGACGAAGCTATGGACGGCAGGCTTGGTGTGGCAAAGGAGGAGATACAGGCGGCCGAAGAGGCCGAGGAGACCGCGCGGATCGAGGGCGTTGCCGTCGAGCCTCTGAAGCTGCGACCGGAGTACGACCGGGTGGCCCGCGAGGCCGCGGATCGCGCCTCCCGCCGGGACGAGTTCGATCCCCGGCATAGCCTCGCGGCGGTCGAGGCGCTCGCGGAGCGGGCTCGCGGGCACAGGAAGGCGCTGCAGAACGACATCTCCGCGCGCGACGCAATCCCCGATGAACGCCACGCGACGGAAGGGACGCTCGTGCGGGCGCGAGAGGCTCTCGAAGAGTATCGTGGAGCCCATGAGAGAGCGCTCGGCGAGTTCGGCCAGGCCGCGCTCGGTGAGGTTTCGAACCCCGGAGAGCTTTCCTCGAGCCTACTCGAAGCCGAAGGGTGTGTAGAGCGGGCAGATCGCGCTGTGTCGTCTGGCCACTTCACCGAGGCTCTCTCCATGTTGCAGGAAGCCGCCGAGCTCGCCCGGAAGACCATGCAGTCCCCGAGCCGGCTGAAGGCGGCCACGGCGGAAGCCGACCGTAAGAAACGCGAGGGCGAGGAGAAGCTCCAGGAGCTCGAAGCCCGTCTGGCGCAGGCGAGAGCGAACGAGCACCTCATGGACCCCTACCAGCGGCAGAGACTCAGGGAATACGAGTACCAACTGGGGAACGCCCGCTATGGTTTCTTCGGGGGAGACTGGCTCACCGCGCTGCTGCTCTTCGAGGCCCTGGATAACGACTACACGTACGTAGGCGACCCTTCGTCCTTCGATGCCGGAGACTTCGGCGGCGGCGATTGGGGCGGCGGAGATTTCGGTGGGGGAGACTTCGGTGGAGGAGGCTTCTAACGCTCCACCGCTTGATGATGCCTAGTCTCCCACATCGAGCGCGATCGAGTGACAAACTCCCTCACCTCTACGGCGTCGCGAGCGTAGCAGGTGGCGTAGAATGTTGAGCTGTTGAGCTGACGCGGGAGAAAGGGGAAACGATGGTTCCACAAGAGTGGGTGGGCAAGCGGGTGGAGGTCGATCTGGTACGTCCAGGAGCGACCCTGATGGGGGCTACGTACCGGGGCACGCTGAACGCCGTCACCGACCTGGGTATAGTCGCCTCGCTGAGCATCGATGACCAGCCAGGGGCCGAGAAGCGGGAGCGGTTCTACCCTTGGAGCGCCGTGCTGTCCGTCGACCTCTCCGGGTAGGGCGAGAGGTAATGCTGTGAGAGTAGGTTGAGAGCCTCCTCGTAGCAAAAGAAGCGTAGGCATACGGCGGCCTCGTTGCGCTGTGCTATTCCGTTGGCGCCAGGCCGGGAACGGGGGCTGGCCTCGCGCCCTTCGCCCTCGCCGCTGCGGTGACGACGGCCGCCTCTTTCACGGTCCTCCAGGCCGTCGACGGCATAGCCCTCAAGAGGGCGGTAGATGCCTGGGTGAGCGCTCCGGCCGCCCAGAAGCCGGCCGCCTTCGCAGCAGCCGAGGCGGTCAGGTGGATCGAGATAGGCATGAACGGCCTCTCGCACTTCCTTGCTGGACTGACTCTCTTCCTGTACGGGCTGGCGATTGCGCTCGGGAGTGTTTACCCTCGCTGGGCGGGATTGATAGCCGCCGTTTCGGGGGCTGCGTTCATGTACAACGGTGCGGTGGTGGTAGCCTACCAGGGCTTCGTCCCATCGATAATCAAACTGGTGGGTCTCCTTCTGTTGGCCGTGTGGGCGGTTATCATGGCCGCGTTGATGTGGCGCAAGGGTCGTCGTCGGCGCGTCGCTCGCCTTGCGTCGGCTACTCCCAGGTAGTCGGTCGGATGAGAAGACGGGCAGCATCCTGCCTTGCATGGTCTTTGTGCGACTCGAGTTTGTCGCTCAGCTCGCTAATGGTCGCCGTCGGTTGGTCCACAGCGCTACCATGGGGATGGCTCTCAGCGGAAGTGTTGCATGAGATCCCCGACCTCAGCGCCGAAGACGGCTAGTTCTGGTCTCCTTCCGTTCCTCCTCATTCGCGGAGCCCCTGTACCTCCGGCCGCTGCAGGAAGCTACCGCATTCGGCGGGGTCATTACGTCATCGGAGGGTTGCACTGATCGTCACTTGTGCGCGTCTAGTCGTTAATGCACCTTCGCACCAGCGTCTGTAGCTCGCTCGGATGCCAAGCGCTGATGAAGTTCGCGTGCCCCGTGTAGCGCGAGTTAGATCGCGCCGTCCTGGCCTAGAGGCTACAGGCTGCTGTCGGGACCCGCTGCGCCCTCAGGCTCGGGGAGGTCTTCTTCTACCTCGCCCTGTTCGCTGGACCCCGCTACCTGTTCTTCGAGCCGCTGCAGACGCTCTTCCAGGATGGCGAAGTACTCCGCGACCTCTCTTCTGAAGTCTTCATCCGACATCGAGGTGCCGCCCTCAAGGAGTCTGCTCGCGAAGCTCCCACCCGCGAATGCCGAAGCAGCCCCCGCGAGCCCTGGAGCGGCCCCCGCGAGTCTCGAGATGCTCCCCGAACGGTCCGCCAGACGGTTAACATGGCCCTCGATGGCGCCGAGGTCCAGGGTGTTTCGCTTCCGTCCCGAGTCTCCTCCGCCACGCTTCGCGCCTCCTCGCGTGCGTTGTTGCACGCGTGCCCTGACGCGTCCCGCTGCGCGTCCCTGGGCGCTATTGTGGCTCTTCCTTCTTCCCACGCCTGCCTCCTTGGATCTTACGCAACCAGCCTAGCCGTACCCGGAGGAGACCCTGCGTAACCCTACTACTTGTGAGGGTCTCTCCGCGAGAACGGATTGCTTACGGTACAGAAGGGTATACATCCTGCTAACGGCGCAGGGTCATAAAGAATGCCAGGCACAGAAGGCCAACGCTAGGAGGAGAAGACGATGACAGAGACCGGAAACGGCGGAGCATTCCCCGAGCTTTTCGAGGTTGCTCGAGACTATGCACAGGGGGACCACGTCCATCAGGTACAGGCGCTCAGGGTCATAGCCGCCGCCTACCTGCCCATGTACCAGGCGCCGCCCCTGTCCGATGCCAGAGAGGTGGTCGAGGGTGTATTGACCCGGAACGGCTTCCTTCTCACGAACCCCGAGACTGGGGGAATCGAGCCTTCCAGCGTGGACGCCGTGGTGAGCGTGGCCACCTCACGCCTCGACGAGGAGGATCTGGGGTGGGGCGCGGCTTGCCTGATGGGTATGATGGACGCCCTGAGACAGAGGGCGCAGGACGAAGGCTACGAGACCTTCGTGCTCGACGCCCAGGAGGTCCTCGACGGCCTGGAGACGATCCTGGCTGCCGACATAGTGGAGGACGTCATCGAAGAAGCCATCGACGAAGCTCTCGAAGGTGAGGACCTCTAAGAACTGCGTGCGCGTGCGGTCGCCGATCATTCATGTTAGGCGCTGGTGGTAGAGCTACCCGAGAACGCGCTTGTGGTATTCGTCTCAGACTCCCATATCGGGGATGTTCCGTTGGTAGAGTAAGACGGCTCTGAAAGGGTTGGGGATGAGGGGAGAGAAACATACGAAGGGGCCGCTCCGCACACCGGTGATGATGGCTGTGATCGCCGTCATGATCTCCACGTTCGCGCTGCTGGTCGGGTGTTCCTCCGAGGGGTCCAAAGACCAGCCTGACGGGAGCCGACGAACCGGCGAGAACCAGCAGGCCGGCGCGACGCGCGGAGGGGAAAACGGCGACGCCCGAACCGAAGCTGCCAGCGACCACTCCGAACCACAGGCGGCCCTCGTTCCCATCGCCCACCTGAGCTCGACCCTGGAGAACGTGAGCATGGAAGAGCTGTCGGGAGCACGAGGATTGGCTGTCGGGCGAGGGTACCGTGAGGAGGCCGCCGGGCTCGTAGGCAGCCCGAGGTTCGAGAGCTTCGCTTCGGACGACGCCGTGGTCGACCACGTGAGCAAGACTCCCGGGGCGCTCGGGCTCGTACCCTGGGACGAGGTCGGCCCCAGTGTCAGGGCCGTGTCGGTAGATGGTGTGCCGCTACTGGATTCGGACCGCGGCGCAGACTATCCCCTGAGGCTGGAGGGCGCGACGGTCCCTGATCCCGAAAAGCTGCAGCGCGTGGTGGTTGGGGGCGACATAGTGCTCGACCGCGGGCAGTACTACACGGTTATCCAGAAGGGGATGGGAATCGACTTCCCGCTCGACGGGGGCTACGCTGCCGTAACGAGTCGCGTGCCAGAACAGAGCGCCTACTCGGAGACAGGGGTCATCCACCAGTTCACGGCCGAACGCACAGGGAGAGCGGGCGCGGTTAGGAAGTACCTGTCGGGCGCCGACCTTACGCTCGCGAACTTCGAGAACCCGGTGATAAGAGACGCCGTCTGGCACCCCGACGCGACGACCTTCACGGGCGATCTACGGTTGATGCCGGTGTTGGATCAGGCCGGCCTGGACGGCGTCACCCTGGGCAACAACCACATTCTGGATGCAGGGACTGCAGGGCTGGATGAGACGATTAGACACCTAAATGATGCCGGAACAGCCCACGCCGGGGCAGGTATGGACCTTGCGGAGGCCCGCAAGCCCATGGTATTCGACCTTGGCGGGACGAAGGTTGGCGTCCTCTCTTACATGGGTGTGCCTTCTTACGACTGGGCCTGGGCTACCCAGACAGCCCCCGGCACGGCGCCGCTCCTTCAGAACGTCATGGAGGAGGACATAAAGCGCTTGCGGCCGAAAGTCGACCTGATCCTCGTAATGCCGCACTGGGGCAAGGAGTACATAGCGACTCCGGAGCAGGGACAGGTGGATCTCGCGCACGCTGCCCTGGACGCCGGGGCCGACCTCGTAATCGGCGGCCACGCCCACTGGCCCAAAGGGATCGAAATGTACGAGGGCAAGCCGATCTTCTACGGCGTCGGCAACTTCCTCCTAGACCAGTCCTGGTCGGAAGAGACCTCGACGGGGATCTTCGCGGAGGTCACATTGTACGACGACGATGTGGTCCAGGTCCGCCCCATCCCATTCATCATGCTCGACTACGCCCAGCCCAACTTCCTCATGCCAGGAGCAGGCGGGGATAGGGCGTTGCGCAAGATCTTCGCCGCATCCCTCGGTCCCGAGTTCGAGGCCCACGGGAGCCGCGCCCGCTGATACGACCCTCGCGCCGCTCGGGGTTCCCGCGGGTGCGCATTGGAGGCCCTCCTTTACACGTCATTCCCGCGCAAGCGGGAATCCAGTCGGAGGAGGCCCGTGGGC
Organism: Rubrobacteraceae bacterium; assembly: GCA_013698525.1. Classification (GTDB taxonomy): domain Bacteria; phylum Actinomycetota; class Rubrobacteria; order Rubrobacterales; family Rubrobacteraceae; genus Rubrobacter_D. Next base: position 2,111 of record JACCSM010000609.1, on the reverse strand, counting down.
GATGGCAGGCTCCGTCGTGCCTTTGGCATTCACCCGGACTTGGTATGATGCCATACTTACGGCTGTATCAGGGAAAGGAGGCATCCTATGGTGACCGAGGGTGTATTCACGCCCGCGCACGTGCTGGCGGAGGCGATCCAACGCCGAGAGGTGTCGTCGTTGGAGGTCGTAGAGGCCTACCTGACCCAGATCGCCCGCCACAACCCGGACTTGAATGCTGTCGTGACCCTCGGCGAGGACGGCGCCAGGATGAGGGCACGGGAAGCGGACGCGGCACTCACGCGGGGTGAGGAGTGGGGCCCACTCCACGGCTTGCCGATCACCCTGGAGGATGCCCATTCCACCTCAGGGATGCGTACGACCTGGGGCGGATTACCCCGTATGGCGGATTATGTCCCGGAAGAGGACGGTACCGTCGCTGCAAGGCTCAAGGCGGCCGGGGCTATCCTCCTGGGCAAGACTAACGGTCCTGAGATCTGGCCCGACTCGATCTTCGCCCGAACCAGCAACCCCTGGAACCTCGCGCATACGCCGGGAGGCTCGAGCGCCGGTGTCGGCGCCGCGCTCGCAGCGGGCCTGACGTCTCTCGACGTCGGCCTGGATACGCTGGGCTCGATCCAGAACCCGGCGCACTACTGTGGCGTCTACGGGATGCGCCCTACGGAGCACCGCGTTCCCTTGAGTGGTCTGTTCATCCTAGATCCGGCCCGCAAGTTCCGCGTGATGTCGGTCGCCGGCCCCATGGCGCGCAGCGTTGAGGACCTGCGCCTCGCGCTGCGCATCATCGCCGGGCCCGACGGTCTCGACACCCACGTGCCACCAGTACCGTGGCGCGATCTCGAGCGGCCCAGGATGGGTGACCTCCGCATCGCCTGGTCGTCAGAGTTCTCAGAGAGCGGTACTCAGGATGAGATCCGTACCGTGGTGGAAGGGGTAACAGGACAGCTAGCGGGAGGGGGTGCAACGGTCGAACAGAGCATGCCTGATGTGGATTTAGGGCATAAGTACGAGCTTGGCGAGGAACTCTTCGACTTACTGGCCGGTACATTCCCGGAGGAGCCTACCGCATTCTCAGAGGAAGCGAGTTTAGCCTCGAAAGAGCTCGACTCCCTAGAAGCTTACCTGACAGCCCTGGATCGCCGTGACGAAGTGATGAGAGCCTGGGAGGAGTTCTTCGCCGCCTGGGATGTGCTCATCATGCCGGCGGGGACCAGAACGGCCGAACGACACGGCGAAGAACCCACCGAGCCGTCAGAGGAGTATCCTTACGCGCTCTCGGCCGTCTCAGGCTGCCCAATGGTCGTCCTCCCGGCAGGAGTCGACAGCCAGGGATTACCCTTCGGCCTACAGATCATCGGCAAGCGCTGGGATGACGAGCGGCTTCTGGGTATCGCTGAGTCTGTGTCGGAGATGACGGGTGGATTCCGACGACCGCCAGGCTATTGAGGTAGGAATGATACGGAATCCGCATGATCACTTCCGCGAGCGCAACCTCTACCCTTCCTCCCAACACGAGAGCGTCCGTCATTCCCGCGCAAGCGGAAATCCATTGCAACTTCGAGTGCCTCTCATTCAGCGATGGTGCCTGCAATTAGTCTGTGAAGCGCGTGCGCTCTACCGGCCCTCGACCAGCGAGCGCACGCGTTCTGCGGCGCCCGCGGTGAGCGGATCTCCATGCCCGACAGCGAGAACTGCCGTGTCGAGTTCCGCCATTCGGCGTAGGGAGGCTCGATGTTGCGTCGGGTTGAGCATGAACGCGGGCCAGCCCGGACCGAACACCGGGTAGGTGGCTATGGCGTCGCCGGCGAAGAGGACCCGACTCTCGGGCCACCAGAAGGCGAGGTGACCTGGCGTATGGCCTGGCGTATGGAGAACCCTGACGGGGTCTACCGTATCCGCGTCCTCCAGCGTAGTGTCTACGGGGCAGGGCGGGTGTTTACCACGTCCCAGTGCCGCGCCGAGTTGCAGATAGTAGACGCGCCAATAGGTGCTTAGGGGACGCATCGGAACCGGCGTGACCGGTTGGGCGGTGCGCTCACCCGCGACGATGTCAGCCTCCCAGGCGTGTGAGTAGACGGTTGCGCCGCTCAACTCCTTCAGGGTGGCCAGCC
>JACCSM010000578.1 GCA_013698525.1 Rubrobacteraceae bacterium | reverse complement strand
AAACAGGACCTATATGGGCCTCCACCAGCTCCCGAGTTTGGCCGAACGCCGGTGGGTATCCTTTGGACGTTCCATCGTGCTCGCACACGAACTCGCCGAAGAACCAACCTGCGCTGCCGGGCAAACCCGCAAACCGCCGAGGGAACTACAGTTCGCCCTTGAACGCCCGATCCAGCACCGAAGGCAGCAACGCGTCCAACTCGGCAGCGGTTTCGGCCTGGAGCCGCTTCAGCGAGTCCACCTTCGCTTGCAGGTTGTCGAGGTAGGCGACTATGCGCTGTTGTTCAGGGAGGGAAGGTACCGGTAATCTAAAATCGAGCAAGGTTGGAGTTCGTAGCTTACGCGTGTCATGCGAGGATTTTTCGACGAGCTCGAGAACGTGGCGGTTTAGTGCCCAGAATGCACTACATAGATACTCAGGCAGAATATCCTCGTTGGGAAGCAGGGCTTTCATATCCTGATTGACGGTTGCACGCACACGCAGAACAGAAGAGGGAACTGTGTGGGCCAAGATCATGCCTCTTACGACTATTAACACAGCTCCCGGATCAATGAGTTTCGCGGACGATGTTAGGGTCGCCGTTTCGGTGATGTAATCGGCCGATCTCCTGATCTCTCTACTCTTCATGTCTTTCGGAGACACCCACGGTATGTCTCCGTTCCAGAGCGCAGGATCTTTCTTTGAAGGCGTGCCACCTCCTTGTACGGCCACAAGTTCTCGCAGGGGCACGCTTTGAGCGTCGAGTTCAAAAAGCAATCTTTGCGCACCTGTTGTCCACACCGCTTCCGCTTCCTCCACCGCCTGCTGCCGCAGCCCACGTGCCTCCTCGATCCTGGCAGCCAACTCCCCGACCCTTGCTACGATGCGCCGCTGTTCTGAAAGTTGGCTTGGGAGAGTGGGTTCTGACTGATTGTTTGGTGTCTCTAACCAGTCCAAGAAACGACAGACGGCTTCTTGAGTACAGTAATCCGGTGCTGGTACTTGGTATCCGAGAAAGTCACGGCGTCTGAGATGCATCATGCCAATGCCGACAACCTTGCTTTGCATGTCGTCGAAGACGGCTTCGATAGCGTGCCGAATGAACCCGCGATGATTCCCAAGCTTCTCAGTTACTTTGAAGATGTGCTGATTCAGTACACCAGTAGGGCCGGGCCAGATAACCGATTTGAACGAAGCCGACCAGGACACTAGTAAGTCGTTCGGCTGCACCACGTACCTGTTATCGAATGACTGGTTTGTGGTCAGATATTCGGATCGAGGGTCGGTTATGTTGCTGATGCGGATGATTGGTGTCCCGCTGTCGTCCAACTGGCCACGATCATAGCTGGTGCCGTTGACAAACGTTGCCAGGTCGCCAAGCTCGGTTTTCTGCCATTTGCCAGCCAATCCATCTATCAGAATCTTGCGTGCCGCTGTCAGGACGGGAGGTTTACTCCAACTACCGTTATTTAGCAATCTGATGACGCTCATCCGCTCGATCTTGATATCTTAGGAAGTCTCACGGGGCTATGAGTTCGTCACTTACGAAGTGCAACCGGATCATTGCCGGCACCTCACCTTCGTCGAAGTGGCAGCGCACGGCGTCGCGTACCTGGGCGTGGAGGCTTTCGAGGTCATCGGATTCCGTAAAGATCGAAGCCCCGAGCGCCTGCGCTGTGTAGCCGCCCTCGGGCGACTCTTCTACCTGAAAGATAAGCTCGCTCACCGTTCCGCTCCTAGACTGATCTTGATCTCAGCCATTATCTCGGCTATCTGCATCTCCTTCGCGAGTATATTATCGACCAGCTCTTCGGGTGGCAGGTGCTCGAGTTCTTCCTTGCTGTGAGGGTTCTTAACGTCCAGGTTGCAGCCGTTGGCCAGGATCTCTTCGGCGGCTACTTTCCAGGCGCGCTCGTTCTCTTCGCGGGCTTTCCACCATGCCAGGCAGCCGGCGAGCTCTTCGTAGCGCATCGGTTTGGTCTTGGTGTAGTTCTTTCGGCCCTCGGGGAGTGGCTGTTCGTAGTACCAGACTTCTTCTGTCGGGCCATTGCGGTCGAAGAAGAGCAGGTTCGTCGGGATGCTGGTGTAGGGGGCGAAGACGCCGTTGGGGAGCCGCACGATGGTATGCAGGTCGAATTCCTTGAGCAGTTCTTCCTTGATCCTCGCCGCGACACCCCCGGCGAAGAGCGTCCCGTTCGGCACGACAACGCCAGCCCGTCCGGACTTCGGGTACCGCCTGAGCTTCCGCATGATGAGCTGCAGGAAGAGCAGCGCCGTCTCGCTCGTCTGTTTGTCGATGGGGAAGTTGTTCTGGATACCGCGCTCCTCCTCGCCGCCGAAGGGAGGGTTCGTGAGGATCATATCCACCCGGTCCCGGTCCCCGATCTCCCGCAGCGGATGGCGCAGGCTGTTGCCAGGGTCTATCTTCGGCGACTCCAGCCCGTGCAGCAGCAGGTTCATCTGCGCCATCAGGTAGGGCAGTGGCTTCGCCTCGCCCCCGACTACGCTCTCCTTCTGCAACACTTCCCGATCCTCGACCGTCTCGCACTGTCTCTCAAGGTGACTGTACGCTTCCACGAGGAAACCGCCGGTCCCGCAGGCCGGGTCCAGGACCGTCTCCCCGAGGCGCGGGTCCGTGACCTCCACCATAAAGCGCACCACGGGACGGGGCGTATAGAACTCGCCCGAGTCTCCGGCTGCATCGCGCATCTCTTTCAGCATCGACTCGTAGAGGTGTCCGAGCGTGTGGATCTCATCCGTCGAGGCGAAATCGAGGCTGTTGACCTTGTTGATCACATCCCGCAAGAGGTAGCCGTTGATCATGCGGTTCATCGCGCCACGGAAGACGGTCGCGATCACATCGCGCCTATCGCCGCCCTCGGCCTCCCCGCGCAAGCTCCGCAGATAAGCGAAGAGTCCAGGCCCCCGTTCGCCGTCGGGCCGCACTGCTTCCTCGTTGTTTACGAAAGAGATCAACTCGTCCCCGGTCATGCCCGTCTCGTCGGAGGCCCAGTCGCGCCACCTGTAAGGAGCCTCGATCACCGGCCGGTACCGGGTTCCCGAGAGCAGCGCCTCGTCCTCCCGAACCCATTCCGTGTCGTCCAGAAACTTCAGGAACAGCACCCACGTCAGCATCGGCAGCCGGTCCAGCTCCCCAGAGAGCCCCTTGTCCTTCCGCATGATGTCCCGCGCGGATTTGATAATCCCGCCGAGCTGCTGGGCTGTAGTTGGTGTCTGGATCAACTTCGGTTGCCGGCTAGATGTCAAACTGTTCCTCCTGGATTACGGTGTTTTTGCTCGCCAGTATGTTACGCGACTTCGCGGTCGAGCCTAGACGAATCCCAGGTTCGTTGATCACACCTTCCCCTTCACGCCGCGTATAACAGTCTCTGTAACTGGTGTATTGCTTCTCGCAACTCCTCCGGTCCGCCGAAGAGACTCGCTATCTCCCGCACGTTCCCGTGCCCGGAGATGGGTGGAACCTTGAGCACGTCCGGTATGACGAACTGCGCCGTGCCGTGCTCGGCGTACTTCTCCAGTAACTCTTCGAGCACCGCCTGAGCTTCGGGACCGTAGCGGTCGAAGAAGTCCTTTTTCTCGTTACGTAGCCGGTCGGCCCGCTCCCGACGGGTTCGTAGCGGTGCATTGAAGGCGAGGTGGCAGAGCAGGTCAAAGGGGTCGGCCTCCGGCTGGTCGCTCGCGCGGGCGAGCTCGTCGAAGTCTATGCCGCGCTCTTCCAGCAGGGCGATGATCTCCGAGCGTCCATCCGGGTCGGCCCACCGCTCACGTATCTCCGCCGCCGACGGATATAGCGTCCTTACCTTCTCCGCCGCGTAGTCTGTGAACCTCACGACCCGGAGCTGCCTGCCGTCCGAATCGAACTCGTGGACGAGGTGCGCGGAGATCTCCACCTGCCCGCCGTCTACGTAGTACTTGCGCCGGTGCTCCCGCTCGTCCACGACGTAATCTCCGGGCGGGTCGGCTGTCTCGTCCGCTCCATCCTCATCGAGTTCGTAGGAGATCGAGACGCTCTCCCCGTACGCGTCGATCTCTTCCTCCGTGATGAGTGCCGGATCTCCGTCGAACTCTGGGTCGGCGAAGAGGCGCGTCGCGCTGCCCGTGTAGTCGAGGATGCTGAAAAACAGCTTCCCGTAGTCGTCCCTGACCCGCGTGCCGCGGCCGATGATCTGCTTGAACTCCGTCATCGAGCCGACGACCCTGGCGAGAACCACGTTCTTGCAGGTCGGCGCGTCAACGCCCGTCGTCAGGAGTTGCGAGGTCGTCAGTATCGTCGGCGTCGCCGTCTCCAGTTCCTGGAAGCGTGAGAGGTGCCCGCGCCCGATGTGTCCCTCGTCCGCCGTTACCCGGCATACGTAGTCGGGGTACTTCCGTGCGAGGTCCGCGTCGAGGTTGTTTAGCGCCCGTCGCATCTCGTCGGCGTGTTCCTGGTCCACGCAGAACACCATAGTCTTGGCGAAGCGGTCGGTGCCATTGAGGAAGTCGGTCAGGTGGCGGGCGATGGCTTCGGTGCGGGAACGCAGTGCGACGGTCTTCTCGAAGTCCCTGGTGTGATAGTCTTCGTCGGGGACCTCGCGTCCGAAGCGGTCGATCTCTCCCTTGCTCGGGCGCCATCCGGCGGCGTCCACGCTCGTTACGACACGATGTACCCGGTAAGGCGCCAGGAATCCGTCCTCGATGCCCTGCTTCAGGCTGTACTGGTAGACGGGGTTTCCGAAGTAGCGGTAGGTAGCCTTGTTGTCAGCGCGCAAGGGAGTTGCCGTCATGCCGAGCTGGTAGGCGGGCTCGAAGTACTCCAGGATCTCACGCCAGTTGCTCTCGTCCCTGGCGCTCCCCCGGTGGCACTCATCTACGATGATCAGATCGAAGAAGTCCGGCGCGAACTCCCGGTAGAGTCCAGGGCGGCGCTCATCCTTGGCGATGGCCTGGTAGATGGCGAAGTACATCTCCCGGCCCTTGCTGATCTGACCGTTTTCGATCTTCCACCGCGCGTCTCCGAACGGCGCGAAGGTCTTGTCCTTCGGGTCGTCTACCAGAACATTCCGGTCTGCCAGGTACAGTATCCTCGGCCGCCGATGCTCCCCCGTTCGGTTCCAGCGCGTGTTCCAGAGCTTCCAGCAGATCTGGAACGCCACCAGCGTCTTGCCCGTTCCCGTAGCCATAGTCAGCAAGATGCGTCGCTGCTCCTGCAACACAGCCTGCACGACGCGGTTGATCGCGATCTCCTGGTAGTAGCGTGGACTCTTGCCAGAGAGGTGGTGCGAGGGCGTCAGCAGCCGCTCCGCTGCCTCCTCATCCAGCCCCTGTCCACCCCGCAGGCGCCTCCACAGCTCCTCCGGCGTCGGGAAAGAATCCAGCTCACGTTCCAGCCCGGTCAGGTAATCGAACTCGACAATGCCCTCTCCATTGGTCGCGTAGGCGATCTTGAGGCCCAGGATCTCCGCGTAGTCCTTTGCCTGCTGAAGCCCGGTACCTGGAGACTTGTACGCGGCCTTAGCCTCTACCACCGCGATCGTGAAGTCTCGCGTGTACTGCAAGAGATAGTCCGAGCGCTTCTGTGGTCCCCGTCGAGCTTTCGTGCCTGCCACCATGATCCTGCCGTCGGTAAACGTTCTCTGCTCCGTAACCGAGCGTGGCGGCTCGTCCCACCCGGCTTGCATAAGCCTGGGTACGACGTACTTTCGGCAAGTGTCGGCCTCGTTGATGATCTAGATCGTCTCCACAGAAGACATCCCCATACCAAGACAAATGATACTCGACACCGGTGCTTGCTGTACGACTGAAGCGATTTGCGGAGGTATTGACCTACCACGAACCACCCATTCGGTTATAAGAGCTAGGCTTTCAACGAGAACAAAAAGCTGAGAAGCTGAAGTGCCGAAATGCTGACTAGCTGAAAAAGGAGCATCATGCCCCGCAAAGGCCCCGCCGGCGACGATCCACGGGCGCGAAACGCCAGGGAGG
>JACCSM010000564.1 GCA_013698525.1 Rubrobacteraceae bacterium | reverse complement strand
GCGCCCGGCCTTCCCGGTCGGCATCCTGTATCGCCTCGTCCCAGGGGACGACCGCGGCAAGTTCGACCCCGTGCTCCGCGCAGTAGGAGCGGATGATTTCCTCGTCCCTCGCGCTCCGAACCTTGTTGGCGACCGCCCAGATATGCTCGATGCCGAGCTCTTGGGCCAGCGGCGCCATCCTCCCGACCGTTTCGAGGGATCGGAAATAGGGCTCCGTGACCATTAGTATCGCGTCGACGTGCCTGATGGTGGCCCGGCTCATGTGCTCGATGGACGCCTCCATGTCGGTTATGGTCATGGTCTCGCCGTTGTCACCCGTCGCCAGCTCACCGAGCAGGCCGCGCACACGAGCGTGCGCCGCGCACAGTCACCCGGCCCCGGCGTGGTCCACCCCCGTCATTACCATCAGGTTGACCCCATCGGGAGCGGGCATCGCGTACTCGGCCGTCACCTCCTCGATGGGACGAGCCATGACCAGCCTGCGTGTGCCGCCCTCTTCCTTCGTCTCCATGACGTCCTTCGGCACCCGGACCATTTTGTCCCGGCTGTTCTGGCTCATCCCCAGAGCAATCGCGAGATTAGGGTTCGGGTCTCCATCAACGGCCATCACCGGATGTCCCCGCCGCGCTAGGAGTCGCGAAAGCGTCGCCGAGATGGTCGTCTTGCCCGAACCGCCCTTGCCAGCTACCGCTATCTTCATGCTCCTGTCCCTTCCCTAGATTTCTTGGACAACCCCACCGGACGCGGGCTGGCAACAGTCACACCGGCACACTTCGCGCTACTCTGCCCTCTTTACGAACCTGCCGTTCTCCTGGACAACCCGTAGGTCCGGCGGTGTCACCCCTTCGGTGGTCGCCGTGACACATCCGCAGAACTCGGTCTCACCTTGCCCCCCGCAGCGGCACGCGCCCCGCGCTTCTGCATCCGCCGCCCGCTCCCGGTACTCCAGCAAGCTCTCCCGGAAAGCACGCAACTCTTCCATTTTGCGCTCTGTCTCCTCCAGCTTGTGGTCGAGGAGGTCGTCCAGGCGCTGGAAGACCACGTTGGGGATGCCGTCTTCGGCGGCGTTTACGAGGCCCCGGATCTGGTCCAGAGAGAGACCCATCAGCTTGGCTCGCCTCACGAACTCGATCTGCTCCAGCTCGCGCCAGCCGTAGAGCCTGTAGCCCGAGGCCGTACGGCCCACGGGTGAGATCAAATCTATACCCTCATAGTAGCGAAGCGTCTTGGCCGGTACTCCGGCCAACCTCGCCACCTCGCCGATCTTCAGAGCCGTCTCTTGCATGGACCAACGCCTTTCCGCTAACTCCGGGTGCATTATAAACCTTCCAGCCGGAGGAAGGTAAATAGCGGACCGAGCGATTACTTACTCAGGATGCTCTATACTTGCATCAGAGTTCCTTCTTAGGGGAAGGTCTTGGGTCGTGCGGTTACATCGCAGGGTTGGAGCCTCGAGACTCTCAGCATCGCAGTGTGGGGTGGAGTGCTGTTCGGCTATCGGTGGTACTCCCTGCATCGGGACGCGAGCACTCCCTACCCTTCTCTTGAGATGGTGGCCTGATGAGCGCTGCGCGAGATAGATTCATGCCGACGAAGGCGTTGACGGAAGGAGCGCTGGTGGTGGCGCTCTCCGAGGTGCTGTTTGTCATCGGGCGTTACCTACCGGCCGGGTTTCTGGTGGCCTTCTTCGGGGCGGTGCCGCTGGCGCTTCTAGCCCGCAGGCGCGGCTTGAAAGTCGGCGCCCCGGCGGCCACCGCGGCCCTACTGTTGATCCTCATTATCGGAGGGCCTTCGGGCCTCTTCGTCGCGTCCCCACACGCGATCTGCGGGGCGCTCATGGGTGCGCTCCTCAGAGCAGGTCGCGGAACACCGGCCTGCGCCGTGGTAGGCATAGGGGTACGGGTCCTCCTCTACCCGGTGGGTTTCCTGTTCTTCATCTACCTGTTTCTGGGCGCGGCCGGCGCGGCGAACTTCGTCGATTCCACCCGCCCTCTGCTGGAAGTCTTGGATCGCTATCTGGGTATAGTGGGGATCTCCCTGTCCAGTGTGGGTCCGATTGGCCTGTTCGCGATCTTCCTGCTGCTTTGGTCGGTCGTCGCCGGGTCTAGCCAGGCGGTGGTCGTGCCGCTCTTTATCCGCCGGGCCTTGCCCTCGTTCCTGAATACCGACGCGGTTCGCGACGC
>JACCSM010000562.1 GCA_013698525.1 Rubrobacteraceae bacterium | reverse complement strand
ACGAGTACTGGCAGCTGATAGTCGCAGGAGCCATCATCGTCTTCGCCGTGGAGCTCGACGTGTTGCGCAGGTACCTCGAAGGACGGTTCCGCACCCTCCAGGCTCGAGGAGATTGACTTGGAAGCCGAGCGCGAACATACGAGCCGGAACGAAGAAGAAACCCCGATCCTCGAGGTACGCAACGTAACGAAACGGTTCGGGGCCACCCTCGCCCTCGACAACGTCAGCCTTGAGTTACGGCGCGGCGAGGTCCTTGCGCTGCTGGGCGACAACGGCGCAGGCAAATCCACGCTCATCAAATGCCTCAGCGGCGTCTACCAGCCCGACGAGGGCCAGGTCTTGCTGGAAGGGGAGGAGGTGACGATCGACTCGCCCATGGATGCTCGGGACCTCGGCGTCGAGACCGTCTATCAGGACCTCTCGCTGTTCGACAACGTGAACGTCGTGGGAAACTTCTACGCCGGGAGAGAGCCCGTAATGCCCCGGTGGCTTGGGAGCTGGGGATGGGTCAAGGACGAATTTATGTCCAGTAAGGCGAAGGAGAGCCTGGAAAACCTGCAGGTGAACCTTCCCAGCGCGGAGGTGGAGATCGGCCTGATGTCAGGAGGACAGCGCCAGGCCGTCGCCAGTGCGCGGGCCATGTCGTTCGGAAGGAAGATCGTGATCCTCGACGAGCCGACCTCAGCCCTCGGGGCGCGGGAGTCCGGGAACGTCCTGCGCCTCATAGAGGAAGCGCCTGAGCACGGGGTCTCCGTCATCGTCATCTCCCACAACCTTGAACACGTCATGCAGGTGTGCCACCGGGCCGTGGTGCTCAGGCAGGGGGTTCGGGTGGGCGAAGCGGAACCCACGGAGGCGAACCACGAGCGCCTCGTCTCGCTGATCGTCGGCGGCGCGGCGGAACAAGACTAAGGCGAAAACAAGCTTAACGAGTTTCGTCCACAACGACGGGAGGAAGATGAACAAGGCACGAGCTCTTCGCGTAGTAACATTGGCGGTCCTCATCCTCGGGGTTTTGCTTCTCCTCACGGCTTGCAGGGGCGTGCTGGCGCCCGAGTCCCAGCAGAAGAAGGCTCAAGCAACGACGGTCGGCTTCGTGCCGAAAGCCCTGAACCAGGAGTTCTGGATAACGTCCAGGGCCGGGGCCACGGACGCGGACAAGCAGATGTCCGACGTAGAGGTCATCGTCGACGCCGGGTCCTCGGAGCTCGCCATAGACGAGCAGATAGCCGTAGTCGAAGACCTGCTGACCAAGCAGGTGGACGCGCTGGCCGTCGCGCCGACGGCGCCCGACCAGTTAGAGCCGGTCCTCCAGCGGGCCAGCGAGCAGATCCCCGTTCTTATTGTCGATTCGGACATCCCCTCCTGGGATGGGAAGACCTCCTATATTGCGACAGACAACGTCGAGGGCGGGCGGGTCGCCGGAGAGTACATCATCGACCAGATGAAGGGTTCGGGGACGCTGGCGCTCATAAACGGCGTTCCGGGGGCGACCTCGGGCGAAGACCGAATCGCCGGCGTGAAGGAGGCCGTGCAGGGCACCGACATCGAGGTCGTCGCGGAGGTGGCCGCGGACTTCGACCGCGCCAAGGGCGTATCGGCAATGGAAGACATACTCCAGAACAATCCCGACGTGAACGCCGTCTTCGCGGCCAACGATCAGATGGCGCTTGGAGCACTTGAAGCTCTCAAGTCCCGCGGAAAGACGGAAGACATCCTGCTCGTGGGATATGACGGGACCGAGGAAGCCACTGAAGTGATCCTCAAGGATCAAGGCATAGTCGCCACGGTCGCGCAGGACCCGTACGAGATGGGTAAGGTCGGCGTAGAAGAAGCGGTGGCCGCCGCGAAGGACCAGTCGGTGAAGAAGACGATCAACACCGGGGTGACCCTGGTAACCGCGGAGAATGCCAAGAGCTACCTGAAAGAGTACAGAGAGCGGCTCGGCGAGTAAACGGAGGTAACCCTGAGATAGACAGCGGGAGCATCATTCGGCCCGGTGCTACCTAAAAAGTGACCGAAAAACAGCACCCGCGGACGCACGCCTGCGGGTGCTGGACCTTGGACCACACGGGGCCATTTACTCTGCATCCGCGACGACGAATCGTCGGTACGGCGACATCCGAACGACGTCGCTGGAGAGATTGCCCCCTCAAAAACCACGAGGGTGGGAAGAATCGGCATGGATGGAAAGGTTCTTCCCCGGACGCCGGGTCTGGTCACCGCCGGACCTCTTGTGTATTCGAAGGCCGTAACTTGCGTGCCAGCGAGACTCGCTCGCGGCGAGCCCCGCGGCTAATCCGCCAACCCGCCTCCCAGGTCGGAGCCGGCGTCCTCATCGAGGAGGAAGGTGCCTTTCGGGTGCCGCCTCAGCACCGAGGCCGGGATGTTCTCCGAGACCTCGCCCTCGACCACCGCCGCCGCCACCGCCCCGGCCTTGTTCGCGCCGGAGGCGAGGAGCAGCACCTCCCTCGCCTCGAAGATCGTCGCCAGGCCCACCGTGATCGCGCGCTCCGGCGAGCGGTCCGCCTCGAAGTCCGCGGCGTTCACGCGGCGCGTGGACTCGGCGAGCCGCACCACCCGGGTGCGCGAGACGAAAGGTGCGCCTGGCTCGTTGAAGCCAATGTGGCCGTTGCGCCCGATCCCGAGCACGCACAGGTCGATCCCACCGGCCTCCCTTATGGCCGCCTCGTACCGCAGGCACTCGGCCTCAGGGTCCAGGGCGTCGCCCCTCGGGACGTGGACCCGCGCCGGGTCGGAGTCGATTAGCCCGTAGAAGTTCTCCCTCATGTACACGTGGTAGCTCGCCGGATGGTCGGGTGGGAGCCCGAGGTACTCGTCCAGGTTGAAGAAGGTCGCCCGGGCGAAAGAGAGCGCCCCGGAGCGATGCAATGCGACGAGCCGCCGGTACATCCCGAGGGGTGTCGTACCGGTCGGGAGCAGTAAGACCGCAGACGGTTTCTCCCTGAGCCTCTCGGCCACGACCGCGGCGGCCGTCTCGCTCAAGGCGTCGTAGTCTGGCAGGACGCGGATCTTCAAGGGGTCACCTCATCGCCATGCGGCGGTAGGTGTGCCGACGGCCCCTGACCGCGAGGGAGGCTGCGAGCACGTTCGAAGGCTCCGGCATCCCCGAGACGCCCGCGTCTCCCAGGTGCAGCACGTCAGCCCCGCAACGCTTGGCGGCCAGTGCCAGCTCCCTCACCGTCTCCTCGTCCGAGCCCTCCTGCGAGGTCCCGACGGCGGCGACCACGAGGACGCCGGCCTCGCGGGCTGCGTCTGCCAGCCCCGCGACGAGGCTTTCCCGGCTTCCGGGGACGGTGCCGGGCGCGGGGATCAGGACGGCGTCGGAGACCTCCGCGAGACGCGAGATGTCTCCCACCCCGGCCAACCCCCGTCC
>JACCSM010000497.1 GCA_013698525.1 Rubrobacteraceae bacterium | reverse complement strand
TGCGCGAGCGGCAGGCATCGCTCGACGCCGAAGAGGTCATCAACATGCAGTACACCTCGGGGACGACTGGCTTCCCGAAGGGTGTGCAGCTAACTCACACGAACATAGTCAAGAACGCGTTCCACATCGGCGAGTGCATGAGGCTGGGGCCCGAGGACAGGGTGTGCATACCCGTCCCGTTCTTCCACTGCTTCGGGTGCGTTCTGGGCACCCTCAACACCGTCACCCACGAGGGGACGATGGTACCCGTCGAGAGCTTCGACGCCGAGAAGGTGTTGCAGGCCGTAGATCAGGAACAGTGCACGGCGCTCCTCGGGGTCCCCACGATGTTCATAGCGGAGTTGGATCACCAGGACTTCCAGCAATACGACACGAGTTCTTTGCGAACCGGGATCATGGCCGGCTCCCCTTGCCCGATGGAGGTCATGAAGAAGGTCGTAGACGTGATGGGGGCATCGGAGATCACCATAGCCTACGGCCAGACCGAGTCGAGCCCCGTTATTACCCAGACTCGCACCGACGACCCGCTGGAACTGCGAGTGTCGAGCGTAGGACGCAAGCTCCCCGACGTCGAGGTCCGTATCGTCAGCGTCGAGACGGGCGAGGACTGCGGGCCGGAAGAGCAGGGTGAGTTATGGACCCGTGGCTACCACGTCATGCGCGGCTACTACGACATGGAGGAGAAGACCAGCGAGGTCCTAGACGAAGAAGGATGGCTCCACACGGGCGACCTCGCGGTCATGGACGAAGATGGATACGTCAGGATCACTGGCCGTGCTAAAGACATGGTCATCCGCGGCGGCGAGAACGTCTACCCGCGTGAGATCGAGGAGTTCCTCTATACCCACCCCGAGGTCTCCGACGTCCAGGTCTACGGCGTCCCGGACGAAAGGTACGGCGAAAAGGTCGCCGCCGCCGTGAAACGCCGCCAGGACTCCGACCTCACCGCAGAAGACATCAAGGACTACTGCCGCGAGAACATCGCGTACTACAAAGTCCCCGAGTACGTTGACTTCGTCGATGACTACCCGATGACGGCGAGCGGCAAGATCCAGAAGTACAAGCTCCGCGAGGCTGCCGTCGAGCGCTACGGCCTGAAAGGCACGACCGTAGAGTCCGGTTGAAGGTTCCCAGCCCGGTCCTTCTGGAAGCTCCGTTCTAGACCGTGCTTGCCACGCTGAGGGTCAAGTCCCGAGGTGATACTGTTGGTTAATTCGCCGAACGGGTCGAAGGACCCAGTGTAGGCGGGCTTTGGGCGCCCATAATCTTACAGCCGCACTTTCTGCTGAGACAGGCTGCGAGCGTGCGGTTTTGTCTTTACCACCCGCAGCGAAGATCAATCACCTACTCCTGTTCGAGTTGCACGAGGAACTGCTCATCTTCATTCTCCCTGAGCCATTCCACAGCACCTGGCGTCTTTAGCCACTCGGGCAGAGCCCTCGCGAAGTAGGATACCGCCTCACTCTCGTCGCCGAGGCCGATCAACTCAGGCAGCCCTTGTGCCAGGAGGTTCTTCCTGCCCAGAACGTACAGCGGTACATAAGGGTTAGTATCGGTGGCTTCCTTTAACTCTGTGGTGGCCCGCTCACTATCGCCCTCCGTGCGAAACCTCCACAGGGCACGGGTATAGAGCCAAAAGGCGGATGCCTCCTCTTCATACTGTTCTAGAAGAGCTCCCAGCTCTTCATCGAATCCTTCCTCTAACAGACAGCCGGCAAGCTCGTAGCGCACTCCTTGGTTATCGTTGGGGTTGAGCTGCAGAATTCGGCTGTAGTGGGAGAGGGCCTCTGTACGCTCGCCGAGTACCCATAGAGTGCTAGCCAGTCCTTCGAGGGAGCGCATGTAGGGCCGGGTCTCCAGAATGCCCCAGAAGTTGCCCGCCTCCTCGGCGAAGATCTCCTCTCCGAGAGCCCGCTCTGCGGCCCGAACGCCCGCCTCGTAGAGCTCCCTGGCCTCTTCGGCGTCCTCAGCTGTCTCCTCGGCCAAAAGCACGTAGGCGTCGGCGCAGTCTTCACTGATCTTTAGTGCCTCTTCGGCCAGATCCACCCGACTTTGTGGATCGTCGGTGTCGAAAGCGTCATAGATCAGCTCCTGGGCCCGCTCCAGCGGCGCGGAAGGAGCGGGCGCATCCTCTAGCGAACCGCCACCCTCGGAGAGATACTGGTTCATGAAGGTCTGAGCCTCGTCTATGGACTCGAACTGCTGCTCATCCATGATCCGGCCTATGCGTGCGGTCATTCGTTCCATCGCTCTGGGATCTGGGGGAATGCCGGGAAAGTCGTCGATCTCTTCAGGTTCTCTTCTTAGCGCGGCGCGCTCCCGGCGCTCACGCTCGCGGTTGCGCTCTTTCCTCTGGCGCTTTTTCTTGGTCATGGTCCGCGTAAACCTCCTCCGCTCTCAGTTTGGATCCTACTCTGCATTTTGCTGTACACCCTGCTGTACTTTCTCTGCTTTTAGCTACCCTATCCGTTCCCTCTTTGAAGATGCTCTAAGTTCCTGCATCATACTCCTCGCCACGGCGGAGCACCTCCTGCAATCGCCTTGCCGGGTGAGGCATCCTATCGCAGGAAGTGCGACTGTAAGACATAAGAAAGCCATTCGGGGGCGACGATGGGATTAGCTAACAGTATCACTTCAGGACTGGATCCATCTCTTCCTACCCTACGAACCAGGCATAGTCGCATACCCAGACGTGTTCGACCTGTCTGAATCCCGTTTCCGTTATCGCATCTCTTCATACCCTGGTGGAGCTTTCGGTATTGAGGCGTCTCGGACAGTCCGGCTTCATCGGCCAGGATCTCCGGGCCTTTTGGTGCCCACTTACCAGTCTGTCTCCCGATCTGCGCTGAGGATGGGGCAGGGAGAAGAAGAGTACGAAACTCCGGACGATGCGCATTTGCCGGGAGACGGAGCCTGAGAAGCCGGGTTCCGCAACGCAACCTCAAGCCCCTTCGGCCATCCGCTCGATCAGGCGCAGAGTGGCCCTCGCGTCCCCAATAGCCGTGTGGTCGCCGCCAGGCAACTTCTGGTTCTTGCAGCCACCCCTCTTCGCGTGCTCTCCCACGTAGGCTGCAAAGGCACGCATCGCACACTCCCACGGAGGGAGACCGCCTGTGAGAGCCGCCCGCGCCCCTAGACGCCCCACGGCCGCATCCCATACCCGGCGGTCGTAAGGGGCGT
>JACCSM010000487.1 GCA_013698525.1 Rubrobacteraceae bacterium | reverse complement strand
TCGCCACCAAGTGCCACAAAGAGCTGGCCGAACTCTACCAGGACGGGCTCAACAACGAGGGCCTAATCGCCTCCATAGAGCCTGACTAGGGTCCTTGATGCCTCTCCGCGGGCACCCAAGGGCGGGTAAGAGGCTCTTGTCGAGAGATTCGTGGCCGCGAGCGACGCATCACAGCAACCGTTGTCGGGATCTCGGTGGGCGAGGGGAACCTGAGGAGAAGGTGTGATGGCAAACGAAGAGCCGTGGACCCCGCGGTCCGATCGTCCTTCTGACTCCGAGCTGTGGGATCGGATGGCGGCATGGTGGGACGAAAAGCAGGGTGATGACGGGGACCGCTGGCACCGTCTGCTAATCGAGCCTGGGATGGAACGAGTGCTGGGCCACGTGTCGGGACTACGCGTGCTCGAGATCGCCTGCGGAAACGGGCGCTTGTCAAGAAGGTTAGCGCAGCGGGGTGCGCGCGTCCTGGCGATCGACGCCTCGGGAGAGATGATCCGCTATGCCCGCGAGAGGGAAACCCTCGCGCCGACGGGCACGGACTACCGGGTCGGCGACGCGGCCTCTCTCGGCTCCCTCGCCGACGGCTCCTTCGATCTGGTCGTTGCCGGTATGGCCCTCATGGACATCGCGGACGCCGAAGGCGCTCTCCGGGAGACTGGACGGGCACTCTGCAATGGAGGCAGGTTCGTAGCAAGCATGATCCACCCCTGCTTCGATACCGGTGAGGAGCACTCGTGCTGGGTGGCAGAGCGTCACGCTTACGAGACCAGGTTGTTCCGCAAGGTCGGGCGTTACAGGGAGCTTTTTGAGCACAGGGCAGAGTGGCGCGTCGGCGACCCGAGTGTACCTGAACAAAGCTTCGAAACCCCCTACTATCACCGCCCCCTCTCATGGTACTTCAGGGCCCTGAATGCGGCGGGCTTGGCAGTGACTGCGTTCGAGGAGCCGGAACCGACGAAACAATTCCTGGCGGAGAGCTCACAAGGTCCGTCACTCCTGGAGATTCCGCTTCATTGCGTTATTGAGGCACGCAAACTCAGAACGTGAGCGTTACCGGGGAGCAGCGTGCCGGTGAGCCAGCAGATTGTGCTATCCGCCGATCTGGCTCATGGTGCGGTTGCGGGACTCCTCGGGGAGGGTGAGGCCCGCTGCCGGCTTTATTCCCGCCGTGTGCCAGAGGACCTCGTGGATGGCGGGTATCGGGTCTTCGGAGCGGATGGCGTCCTTTACGGGGACGTCGAGGTCGGTGAGGAGGCAAGGGTGGATCTTGCCGTCCGCCGTTAGCCTGAGCCTGCTGCACCTGGCGCAGAACGGTTCAGAGACCGGGGTTATGACGCCGAAGGTGCCGGGTGCGCCTTCGAAGCGGAACTCGTCCGCCGGGGCTGCGGGGTCTTCTTTCTCGATGGGTTCTAAGTCCCCTAGCTCCTCTATGGCGCGGTCGAGGATCTCCCGCCCCGGGATGAAGAGTGACCTGAAGCGCGAGCCGTCTGTGTCGCCGTTCAAGGGCATGAGCTCGATAAACCTGACGTGCATGGGATATTCGAGCGTCAGCCTCGCCATGTCCGAGATCTCATCGTCGTTGACGCCGCGCATCGCGACGGCGTTGATCTTGACCGGCGAGAGGGGCGTCTCGAGCGCCGCCATCACCGCTTCCCAGACCTTCTCGAAGTGGTTGCGCCGCGTTATAAAGGCGAACTTCTCTGGCTGGAGGGTATCGAGAGAGATGTTGACGCGGTCGAGGCCGGCTTCGACGAGGCCGTCCAGGTTCTCCTCGAGGAGGAAGCCGTTGGTAGTCATGGTTACGTCCTCGAATCCGAGGTCCTTGAGCCACCCGATGAACATTACGACCCCGCGCCTGACGAGCGGCTCGCCGCCCGTTACCCGGACCTTGGTGACGCCCAGCTCGAGGCAGGCCTCGGCGAAGGTGAGCATCTCTTCGAGGGTCAGGATGTGGCTCTTGTCCTGGAACTGGATGTCCTCAGGCATGCAATACTGGCAGCGGAAGTTGCAGCGGTCCGTGACCGAGATCCTGAGGTAATCCATCTTGCGGTTGTAGCTGTCGGTGAGCTGCTCCATAGGTCCCTTCCGAGGGTACACCATTGCTGCGCCCCTGATTGTATCTTCTTTTCGGCTGCCCGGTTCCGGTGGCTCGATGGCCGAACGTAGGCCGGCTCGCGAGTATACTGCTCGGGGTCCGCGATCCGGGAGAAGGTGTTGCCCAGGAGGCTTTCGACGCCCCAGCTGATCGTTTTCGGTTTCCTCGCGCTGATGGTGCTTGGGACCGGGCTCCTCAAGCTGCCGGTCTCCACCGAGCACAGCATTTCGTGGATCGACGCCATGTTCGTCTCGGTTAGCGCAGGGAGCGTAACCGGCCTCTCTACGGTGGATTTTCCCACCACCTTCACGACGTTCGGGGCCGTCGTGGTCATGGTGCTGGTCCAGCTTGGGGGGCTCGGGATCATGACCGTGACCACCATGGCGGTGCTGTTCGCCGGGCAGAGACTGGGCTTTCGGAACCTCATCGCTGTGCGCGAGTCGATAGAGAGCGTGGACTCGCCCCGCAATACTTTGCGGCTCCTCTTGCAGATAGCCAGGATCACCTTCGCCGTCGAGCTGTTGGCGGCCGTCGCGCTGAGCGTGGCCTTCATCCGGGGGGGCATGGGTTTCGGCGAGGGCATATTCCAGGGCGTCTTCCACGCGGTCATGGGCTTCTGCAACGCCGGCCTGGTGAACCTCGAGGCCGGCAGCTTCATACCCTACGCGGGGAACTGGCTCGTCGTCGGGACGCTGTCCCTCGCCATCATCCTGGGCGGACTGGGCTTCCCGGTGCTCGTCGACCTCTACCACTACCGGAAGGACCGCCGGTTGACGGTGCATTCGCGGCTGGTCCTGATCACCTCGGCCGTGCTCCTGCTCGTCGGGGTCGCCAGCGTGGCCGCGATGGAGTGGAGCAACACCGGCACGCTTGGGGGGCAGCCCCTGAGCACCCGCCTGGCGATGTCCGTGTTCCAGGGCGTAACGGCGCGGACAGCCGGTTTCTATACCGTGAGCTACCCCGAGATGCGTGACCCGACCCTGGTCGTGCAGACGTTGCTCATGTTCGTCGGCACGGCCCCAACCTCGACCGGCGGGGGTATAAAGGTGACTACCCTCGCGCTCGTCGTCCTCATCGTCGTAGCCCAGATCAGGGGGCAGGACAGGATCACACTCTTCTGGCGCACTCTGCCCCAGTCTCTGGTCGCAAGGGCACTCTCCGTCTTGGCCCTGGCATCCTTGCTGGTCCTACTGAGTACCCTGGCGCTCATGGTCTCAGACGGGCTCGCGCTTTTGCCCGCCCTCTTCGAAGTCACCTCGGCGTTCGGTACCGTAGGACTCTCGCTCGACGTCACCCCGAACCTGAGTACGTTCGGCAAGATCCTTGTCTCGGTCGTAATGTTCCTGGGAAGAGTCGGCCCAATAACCTTTGTCGTGGCCCTGGCAGCAAGGCAACGCACCCTACACTACAAATACCCCGAGGAAGAGATAGCGATAGGCTGAAATAGCATTTCAGCCAGTCAGCATTTCAGCACTTCAGCTTTTCCTCGGATGGCCACGCCCGCGCTCGCGGACCGCAACGCCGCAGCGAGATCTACTTCTTGCGGACAATGGCCAAGATCTACGCACGCTTGCTGACATGCTGACTTGCTGAAGTGCTGACGAGCGAGGGCCGCAGGCCCGTAGCGTGCTGACAGGCTGAAATGCTGAGAAGCGGGGGCCGCAGGCCGGAGCGTGCTGAAAGCGAAGCCCGAAGGGCGTAGTGTGCTCAATCTACAAGATTGAGGCGGCGGGCGAGGTAGCCGGCTGTCGTTGCCTGCAAAAGGAGCGTGACGCAGACGGCTAGGGCGACCATGGAGACGGCGATCTCGGCACCCTCGACCCCGCGCGCGAGGAGCAGACTCGCGACGGCGGCGGGGATCACACTCGTCTCCCTGCACCAGCTGATAAAGGCGATCTCCTTGCCCGTCCATTCGCCGCGCCGGTCGGGCAAGAGGCAAGCCAGAACGGTTATGGGGCGGGCTACGAAGATGAACACGAACATGACCAGGAGCCCGCCGACGAAGTATCTACTGAGGGCCTCGAAAGGCAGATTGAGCCCGAGCGTGACGAAGACGAGCAGGGTGGCTATCTCGGCAACCTGTCCGAGGAACCCTTCGAGGAGCGCGGCGTGCTCGTCGTGATGGCCGAGCCCGAGCCACTCCATGTTCCCGACCATCAGCCCCATGACGAAGG
This sequence comes from Rubrobacteraceae bacterium, assembly GCA_013698525.1. Classification (GTDB taxonomy): domain Bacteria; phylum Actinomycetota; class Rubrobacteria; order Rubrobacterales; family Rubrobacteraceae; genus Rubrobacter_D. Next base: position 6,355 of record JACCSM010000487.1, on the reverse strand, counting down.
TCGCGAGGTAGGCCGACCCGCCGAGAGACTCGGTCGAGAAGTAAGCGAGCGCAACCACGGCGAGGATGGCAACCCCCGGTGACTCGTCCCAGATACCGGCCTTCGTCGTCGAGGCGACGGCGTAGCAGAGGACCGCTCCGGCGACGACGCCGATCAGGGCTCCGAGCACAAGCTCCTTGGTGAACTCCAGCGCAGAACCTGAGAACGTGAACCCGCCGGCCTCCACGACCCCGACGAGCGTCAGGGTAAGCACCGTGCCAGTAACATCGTTGAAGGCAGACTCGGCGATAACCGTCTGGGACACTTTGGGGCGGAGTTTCAGGCGGTCGAACAGGGGGATGAGGATAGCGGGATCTGTCGCGGACAGGACCGCTCCAACGAGCAGGGCAACGGGGAAAGCGACGCCGAAAACGGGGGAGACCACGAGCGCGACGATAACGGCTGTCAGGAGTACGCCGGGCAAGACGAGCAGGCCGAGTCCTACGGCGGTCTTGGAGATCACCCGCAGCGAGATGCCGGTGCCGACGTGGAACAGGATGAGGGCCACCCCAATGTTGAACAGGAGCTGGGCGCCAACACCGCCCAGAGGGTTCGAGACGAGCCCGAGCACAGAAGGCCCGATAAGGGCGCCCGCCGCGACAAGAACGACCATCTGGGGGATCTTTATGACGGTCGCTATGAGTTGCGAGACCAGCCCCGCCCCCAGTATGAGGCCGAAGTCGCGGAGGATATGCTCTATCTCCACCCTCTAGTCGACCAGGGCTACAAGCTTCTCCGCCAGCGTCCCCCAGCTCAAGTGCTCCACGCAGTTCCGGCGCACGAGCTCCTCGCACCGCCGCCTTTCCTCCTCAGGCAGTTTCAAGTAGTCGTTGAGCGCCTTTGCGTAATTCTCTTCGAAGCCGTCCATGCCGACGCGGAGGTCGAAGGGCAGGCCGCGGCCAACGATCTCGCCTGCCTCCCTGAGGCCCGAGTGGTCAGACACGAAAGGGACTACGCCGCTCGCGGCGAACTCTGCGGCCACGAGCCCGAAGGTCTCGGGGAAGATGGAGGGGACAGCCGCAGCATCAGCGGCGGGTAGGATCTTCGTCAGGTCGCCATGGTAGAGCGCCCCGACGAAAAGCACGTCGTCCTCCATTCCCTCGGCGTCGCCTAGCAGCTCGTCTGTGAGTTCGAAGTGCTCTAACGGACCAGCCGGCCCGCCTTCCAGAAGCTTTCCCATCTCGGCCAGCCGCTCCACGGTCGCCTCGTCGCCCGCGCTGAGAGAGAAGGTCAGGGCCTCGAGCCCCTCGCGGAAGGTGCCGAAGCCGACCACAAGCAGGCGGGCACCCGTCTCCTTGCGCACCCTGGAGAAGGCCGAGATCAGGCTGTGGACCCCCTTGGAGTGGATCAGCTTTCCGACGTAGACCAAGAGCGGACCCTCGCGGTCCAGGAACCCCCGGAGCCGCTCGCCGGCGTCCGTGTCGTGCGAGCGGGCGTCGTATGACTCCGCGACCGCGCGCAGCGCACCGGCCAGCTCTCCCGCGTGCCCCGAACTCCTGAGGGCCTCTCGTAACAACGTCCGCTGCGCCCGACCGCGACCAGGTCCGCCTTCGAGATGTTCGAGGACTCCGCGGTCGAAGGCGCCGGGGTGGAAGAGATAGGTGTCGACCCCGCCTGGGAGGGAGCGGGTCCTGCCTGCCAGGTCGGGAAAGTCTTCGGCTATCGTACCCGCGCTGTGTGAGGAGAGGGCCAGGATATCCCGCGCACCTACCAGGCCCTCGCTGGTGAGGCCCATGTACATCTCGCTCTTGCGGGAGACGTACTGTAGGCAGCTTCCGTGGACGATGCTAATGTAAGGAAGGTCGCTCCCTTCCAGGGCGCGGCGGGCGATCAGCGGCCCAGGCACGGAATGGTTGGTGATCACAGCCTCCGCGTCCGACACCCCGAGAACCTTCTCCAGGGCCTCGACGTTACGCCGGAGGTAATCGTCCAGTTCCTCCTCCGTCAGCTCCAGGAAGGTCTTTACGCGCCATCCTGGATAGTCGTCGTAGACGTAGACCGGTAGAAGGTCCCCGATCTCAGGCCTGTAGACGACGCAGAGCCCTGGATAGGGCGTCTCCTGCTCGCCCAGATCCTCTACCCCTCCTACGTTTACCGTCGCACCTTTGCCGACGAAGTCGTAGGTGAGCGGGTGAGGATCCTGGCAGAGCAGATGCACGTCGTGCCCTTCGCTGACCAGGGCTCGACACAGGCTCTGGACGTAGATGTTGCTCCCCGTGCCAGAGAGCATGTACCCGTGGGTCATGATGATCCTCATGGCGCTCCTTATAGCCCCTGTGGAGTTTGCGCATCCGTGCTCGCACAGCGGAAGGTATCACAGAGTGGTGCTCCGGGCCCGCGGCGAGGGATCGAGCGCGAGGAACGGCCACACCACGCATGCGGCACGCGCCAAGCGTCTCTATAGGCTGTAGTATTCGCGGGTGTACGATTCTTCATACTCGTGAGGAGAACCGCATGTTTGCACGCACGAAGATAGGACCGGTGCCGGAGGTCGGGGCCGAGGCCCCCGAGTTCAACCTGTCTAGCGCCCAGGGAGGCCAGCTCAGGTTGAGCATGAGGACTGCGCGGGGACCTGTCGTGGTCGCCTTCTACAGGCCTGGAGACGAGGAGGACGTCGAGTACTTCAAGGCGCTGGCCACGAAGGAGGAGGAGATCAACCTCGCTGCCGGCTCGGTGGTCGCCATCGGGGTCGCCGAGCCTACCGGGGCGCGCAATTTCGCCCGGGCATCAGGGCTGAAATCCTACGTGCTCTACGATTACGCCAAGGTTACGAGTCGCCAGTGGGGGCTACTAGAGAAGGACCGGAAACAGGGCGACTATGCCCGTCGGGCCGTCTTCGTCGTCGGGCCCGACCATAAAATCGCCCACGCCTGGGTCGGCCAGAGGCCAGAACCAGATGAGATCCTGGCGAAGGTCAGCGAGATCTCAGGCCTCCCCAAACCCCCAGAGGAACCGGAAGGGGATGGGAAAGAGGCGGAGGAAGGCGGCGAGAAGCCGAAGAAGATGTCGGCCGAGGAAAGGGAGAAGATAAAGGCGGAACGTCGCGCCGCCCGCGAAGCCGGCAAATCTGTCAAGAACGGGCAGCCGGCGGGAGAAGCGACCCCAGAGACGGAGGCTCCGAAGGAGGAGGGGTAGGGCGTGGTAGGCCAGGATGGGCACGAGACCGGCGGCGAGCATCGGCCGGATGGGGAAGAGGCCCTCGGTACCACCGAGGTCGGTCGTGGGGAGATTTCAGACCCCGAAGAGTTGACGGCCCGGCTCGGGATCAAGGACAACCACATAAGGGAGCTCTACGAGGAGATCACCGCCTCCCGCCTCGCCGCGGACGAGGCCCGCGCCTCGAAAGAGGCGGGGGAGGGGCACATCGAGGCTCTGGAGCGCGAGTGCGCCGGGCTGAAGGAGCGCATCAAGGACCTCGAGGAGGAGGTTCGGGACCGCAGGCGCCGCAAGGAGGGCTCAGGGCGGCAGATAGCTCGCCTCGAGCGCGAGCTCGAACGCAAGGAAGGAGAGATCTCACACCGCGACTATCTGCTGGAGCGCCGGGAAGAGCAGATGGTGGCCGAAGGTCAGCGGGCCGAGGAGCTGGCCTCGCGCAAGGACCTCGCGCTCCAGGACGCCCTCCGCCGCGTCGATGGGTTGGAGCGGGACCTGGAAGAGAGGGAGGGTGAGATCTCCAATCTGCACACCACTATCGAGAGGCTAAGGGTAGATCTGGAGGCCGAGCAGGAGCTGCGCGGCCGCCTCGCCGATCCCGCGAACCGGCTGCGGGCGGGGATAGACCTTTTCAACGAATCCGAGCAGCGAAACTCGATGAACGCCCTCTCCAGGACCCTGGGCCAGCCCGAGGTCCACGTCGTGCTGGATGACGGGGATGAGCCGCCAGCACTCCTTACCTTCACCTGGCAGGGTTTCACCTGGCAGACCTACGTCTCAGACCCCGGGCCCGCCGTCGAGGAGCCCCGCGTATACCTCAAGAGCGCCGGAGAGGATCTCTCCGGTGTAGATCGCAATCCACCAAACGCCCGCGTCGGCCCTGGCGATAGAGTAGTGCTTGGGTTGTAGGAATTCAGCCAATCAGCAATTCAGCACGCTCCAGCCTCCGGCTTCCGCTTGTCAGCCAGTAAGCCAGGGATCTTACACACGCTACAAGCTGAATTGCTGACAAGCGCCCGACAGGGCGCGTGCTGAGTTGCTGAAATGCTTTACTTCTTCTCGTGTTCGTCTTCTTCGGCGAGTTCTCTCTTGTCTTTGCCGCGTCCCAGGGTCTCGACGAAGTCGTTTACGCCTGTACCGAGCGAGCGGAAGAGGTTCACGATGCGGCGTGGTCCGAGTGCCACGAGCACTATGAAGATAAGCAGGATCTCGAGAACTCCGGCGGGCATTAGTAGCGTCTGGCCTCCATCAAGTATTTGAGGCGCGAGAGCGAGCGCTCCCCGTTGGTGCGGGCGAAGCGTTCTGCGCCGACCAGGCGCGCGGCGCGGTCGAAGAGCTTGCGCTTGAGGTGGAACTCGCCGGTGTAGGAGACGAAGCATCCGCCGCCGGCGTCGGGTGAGACCTCCATCCGGCCGCCGCCTTCAATGGACGAGGTGTAGACCCAGCTGATGCTCTCCGGGCCGTGCTCCACTATCCGCACCTCGGGTTCGATCCTGCCGATCGGGCTCTGCAGCGCGAGGCGGTAGGAATCTTCCTCTAGCGGCTCGACGCTTTCGACGCCGACCATCCACTCCTTGGCGTTGCGGAAGTCCGAGACGTAGGTGGCGACCTTCTCGGGAGGGGCGGCCACCCGCTGCTCGATGCTCACGCTGCCGCTGTGGTCTGATTTTACCCCCACCCCAATTCCTCCAGGCGCTCCTCGTCGAAGCCGAAGTAGTGCGCGATCTCGTGTACCACCGTGATCCTGACCTGCTCCTCCAACTCCTGTGTGGCGAAATCCCGCTCCAGCGGACCGCGGAAGATCGTGATCTTATCCGGCAAGAATCCGAAGTACCCGGCACCTCTCTCTGTCAGAGGCACACCCTCATATAACCCGTAGAGTGTCTCTTCCGGGCCTCCTGAGACCAGCGGCGTCGAGTAGTCGGGCCAGTCGTCGACAACGATGGCCACGTTGTCCAGAAGGCTCGAAAGCTCGGGCGGCAATCCTTCGAGCGCCCGCTCCACCAGCTTGTAGAAATCCAGGGTCTCCTTGTTCACGAGACTCATTGTACTTCAGCGTCGAAACCTCGCCAGGAAGTTCCGGCCCTGTCGGCTCGTTGGTCGAGCTCATCCGTCCGCTGGTGCTCTTCGGCTTTCCTGCGGTTGGGCGCGCCGTGCGAACAGCGTGAGGAACTCGCCTACCGCCCACTCGGCGCGCGCTTCGATGCGCTCGGGTTCGGGCATCGGTAACACTCCGAGCAGTCGCCGGACCTGTTGGTCGCCGATGGCCAGGCCGATAAGGGCGTCTACTGCGGTTCCTGCGCCTTCGAACTCGAGGAGCCCTCGCTCCCGCTGCTCTTCGAGGTAGCGCTCTAGCTTTGGGACGATGCTGCCCCTCCCCTGGACGGCCAGAGCCTTGGCGAACGTAGGATCTGTGGGCGCCTCAGAGATGGCGGCCCGGTTTATCACCACGGCGCGATCGCCGAGCAGCAGGCGCTGCAACTCGACAGCGAAGTCACGCAAGACTTCCGATGGGTCCTCGACATCGCGTTCGAGGCTCGGCGCGAGCGCGGCGTCGACGCGTTCCGCTTGCCAACGGACCAGCTCCTCGAAAAGCCCGCGCTTGTCCCCGAACCAGGCGTAGAGCGTCTCCTTCGAGGCCTGAGCACGTTCGGCGATCTCCCGCATGCTCGCGCCCCGGTATCCGCGTTCCGCGAGTACTGAGAGAGCAACCTTCAAAAGCTCCTCCCGCCGCTCTACGCTCGATCTCCTGCTACCAGACTTTTCCACCACGTACGGATTCGACCCTTCAACCACGAGCACCTCCACCACTCCCACAGTTTTGCTCTGTCTTGTCTCTTGACACGTAAGCGTACTCAATGGTACGCTTACACGCAAGCCGTACCAACGAGTACGGAAAACCACGCTAACAGGAGGTACGCTATGTCGGCACAGTCAACCCCGAGCCAGAGAGCCATCCCTTTGGCGACGCTCGGATCGGTCGCCCGGTTACTCACCCTGACGTTGGCCGTCCTCACCACCGGCCTCATAAGCGGCTTCTTCTACGCTTACGCCTGTTCGGTCACGCTCGGGCTGGCGCTCCTTCCCGACGAGCAGTACGTAGAGGCGATGCAGGCGATCAACGCCACGGTGCGCAACGGAGTGTTCGCCTTCAGCTTCTTCG
>JACCSM010000476.1 GCA_013698525.1 Rubrobacteraceae bacterium | reverse complement strand
CCCTCGAGTCCATCGGTTCGACGGGCTCGCCGCTGCCGCCCGAGGGCTTCGAGTGGGCCTACGAGCACGTCAAGGAGGACCTCTGGCTCTTCTCGACCAGCGGTGGCACCGACCTGTGCAGCGCGTTCGTCGGCGGGGTCCCGCTCCTGCCGGTACGCGCGGGGGAGCTGCAGGCCCGTTCCCTTGGGGCAAAAGTCGAGGCTTTCGACGAGGAAGGGAATCCGCAGATGGACGAGGTGGGGGAGCTTGTAATCACGGAGCCCATGCCTTCCATGCCGATCTACTTCTGGAACGACCCGGAAGGGGAGCGTTACAGGGAGAGCTACTTCGACGTCTACCCCGGCGTGTGGCGGCACGGGGATTGGATCAAGGTCAAAGGCGACGGCGCCTGCGTGATCTACGGCCGCTCCGATTCGACCATAAACCGCGGCGGCGTGAGGATGGGGACCAGCGAGATCTACTCCGCCGTGGATAAGGTAGAGGAGGTGGCGGATAGCCTCGTCGTTGATGTACCAAAGGACAGCGGAAACTCCTTTATGCCGCTCTTTGTGGTCCTCGAAGAAGGAGCAGACCTCGACGACGACCTGAAGGGCAGGATCAAATCGAGCATCAAGGAGAACGCCTCCCCGAGGCACGTGCCGAACGAGATCTTCGCCGTCCCCGACATCCCCAAGACCCTCAACGGCAAGAAGCTCGAGGTGCCGGTCAAGAAGATCCTCTCGGGCACCCCGCCGGAGAAGGCCGCAAGCAAGGAGTCTCTCAGCAACCCCGAATCCCTCGACCGCTTTGTGGAGCTCTCGCGACAGATCTGAATCGCCACTGGATAGCACCGTTTGACTGGAGATTCGGGCTGCTTTAGGCTGCGTCGCAAGTTACATGGGGGAAGGAGCTACTATAGCTCGGGATACGCGGTACGCGTGCAAGCCCTGCTGATTTGAGTGTGGGACTGGGTGATGGGGGACATGAATGGCTAACGCGGGCGCGGTGAACCAGGAGACGCCGGAGAGATCCATCTTGAAGGTGGCCCTGACGGCCCTGGCTGGGTCGAGCATCGAGTGGTACGACTTCTTTATCTACGGGACGGCTGCTGCGCTGGTCTTCCCCGGGCTCTTCTTCCCCGGCTTCGGGGACACTGCTGGGACCATACTCTCCTACTCGACCTTTGCCGTAGGCTTCGTGGCGCGGCCGGTAGGGGGCCTCATCTTCGGCCACTTCGGGGACAAGTTCGGGCGCAAGAGGGCGCTGGTGACGGCCCTGATCCTGATGGGCATAGGGACCACGACGATAGGGCTCATGCCTGGCTACGCGACCATCGGCATCCTGGCCCCGATCCTTTTGGTCACGCTGCGCTTCTTGCAGGGCGTTTGCATCGGCGGGCAGTGGGGCGGCGCGGTTCTCTTGGCGACTGAGAGCGCCCCGTCAGAGAAGCGTGGCTTCTACGGCAGCTTCGCCCAGATGGGCGTGCCTGTGGCCGTCCTTATCTCCAACATCATCTTCCTGATCATAGCCGCCTCGCTCGGCGATGACGCGCTGGTCGCATGGGCCTGGCGGATACCGTTCCTATTGAGCGTGCTGCTCATCGGGCTCGGGCTCTACATACAGCTCAAACTCGAGGACACGCCAGCCTTCAGGCACCTCCAAGAGTACCGCGAACAGCACCAGACAGAGGAGGAGCGGCGCGAGGCCGCTGAGGCCGCTGGCTCCCCGGTGTGGGAGGTCCTCAAGACCTACCCCAAGGAGATAGCGCTCGCAGCCGGCGCGTTTATCGCGATCAACGCCAACTTCTACATACTCATTACCTACATCCTCGACTACGCCACGGCAGAAGTCGGGCTGCCGCAGTCCACGGTGCTGACGGCCGTCCTGATCTCGTCGGTGGCGGGGCTCATGGCCATAGCGGGATTCGCGGCCCTCTCCGACGTGATAGGGCGCCGCATACCCTACATGGCGGGTGCCGTACTGCTAGGCCTGTGGGGACTCTTCGCCTTCTGGCCGCTCGTAGACAGCGGGAACCCCGGCGCGCTCGTGCTCGCGCTGGTCCTGGGCCAGGTCTTCCTGAGCATGATGTACGGGCCGCAGGCCGCTTTCTACTCTGAGATCTTCACGACCAAGGTCCGCTACTCAGGGGCCTCGATGGGATACCAGATCGGCTCGGTCTTCGGCGGCGCGCTCGCCCCGATCATCGCTACCTCCCTGCTTGCCGCCACAGGCACCTCTCTATCCGTCGGTGTCTACATG
>JACCSM010000447.1 GCA_013698525.1 Rubrobacteraceae bacterium | reverse complement strand
ACTTTATCGACACCATGAGGAGCGGCAAGTTCCTCAACGACTGGAAGATGGTCGAGACCTTCACCAAAGAGGCCCCAGACAGGGTCTACGAGCTCGAGCAGTGGGGGGCGCTCTTCAACAGGACGCCTGAGGGCAAAATCAGCCAGCGGCCCTTCGGCGGGCATACTTACAGGCGCCTCTGCCACGTCGGGGACCGGACCGGGCTCGAGCTCATCAGGACCATGCAGGAGAAGGTCCTTGCCACAGACGCGAAGGTCTACATGGAGACGACCGTCACCAAGCTCTTCAAGAAGGAAGGAAGGGTGGTCGGCGCCCTCGCCTATACGCGTGAGAACGGCAAGTTCGTCCACTTCAAGGCCAAGGCGGTCGTTATGGCGACCGGCGGGTGGGGACGCATCTTCAAGGTCACCTCCAACTCCTGGGAGGGGACGGGGGACGGCGTGGTCCTCGGTTACGATGCCGGGGCCGATCTGGTGGACATGGAGATGATGCAGTTCCATCCGACCGGGATGGTGTGGCCTCCTGGCGTGCGCGGGCTGCTCGTCACCGAGGGTGTGCGCGGCGAGGGGGGACTGCTCCGCAACTCCGAGGGTGCGCGGTATATGGAGAATTACGACTCTGAGAAGATGGAGCTCTCGACGCGCGACGTGGTGGCCCGGGCAAACTACACGGAGGTACAGGAGGGTCGCGGCAGCGAGCACGGCGGCGTCTACCTTGATATTACGCACCTCGGCTACGACGGGATCATGAAGAAGCTGCCGACGATGTACGAGCAGTTTCTCAAGCTCGCCGACATAGATATCTCGAATGAGCCGATGGAAGTCTTCCCGACCGTCCACTACACGATGGGTGGGATCAAGATCGACCCCGAGAACGCCGTCTCGAGCGTGCCTGGGCTCTTCGCCGCCGGCGAGGTCGCCGGGGGCTTGCACGGCGCGAACCGCCTCGGGGGCAACTCGCTCTCCGACTTGCTCGTCTTCGGACGGCGGGCCGGCGAGGGCGCGGCGGCCTACATCGAGGAGAGCGTCCATTCGGCCGAGATAGACGAGGGTGAGGTGCTGCACGAGATAGGACGTGTGCTCGAGCCTCTGGAGAAGAAGGAAGAAGGCGAGAGCCCCTACCTGATCCAGCAGGAGCTCCAGGAGGTGATGATGGAGCACGCGAACCTGATGCGCGACGGGGACTCCTTGAAGGAGGGGCTCGGCAAGATACTCGCGCTCAAGGACCGGCTGCCGCAGATAAGCGTTCCGGGATCCAGGCTCTTCAATCCCGGCTGGCACACGGCCCAGGACGTGCGTTATCTGGTCCAGATCTCGGAGATCATCATAAGGACGGCCCTCGAGCGCAAGGAGCGCCGGGGAGCGCAGTGGAGATTGGACTTCGACGGTCCTGACGAGGAGCTCGGGAAGATCAACTTTATCGTGAAGAAGGACGGGCAGGGCGAGGTCGGCATCGAGCGGCGCGAGATACCGCCGATGCCTGAGCACCTGGCGTCGCTTGTGGAGGAGGCGAAGGCGAAGGCATGAGCGAAGGCAACGGCAACAACCCGGGGGGAGTGACCTCGAAGGCCCATTCCCCTGTACCGAACGAGGATCTGGGCAAAAGCGGCAAGATGGCGAAGCTGAAGATCTTCCGCGGCGACGCGGGGGGTGGGGAGGAGATCCAGTACGAGATACCGCTGGTCGAGGGCATGGTCGTCCTCGACGCCGTACTCGCGATCCAGGCCCAGCAGGCCCCCGACCTGGCGGTGCGCTGGAACTGCAAGGCGGCCCACTGCGGCTCGTGTAGCGCCGAGATCAATGGCAGGCCCAAGCTGCTTTGCAAGTCGCGCGTCGAGGAGTACGACGGGGGAGAGATACACGTAGGTCCCATGCGGGCCTTCCCCGTTATAAAGGATCTGGTCTCCGACGTCTCCTGGAACTACGAGGTGTCGAAGGGCATCACGCCTTTCACGACGAGCGAGCAGGCGCCTTTCACGATGTACGAGGAGGACGTCGAGCGCCTCTACGAGCCGAAGAAGTGCATCGAGTGCTTTATGTGCCAGGACGTCTGCCACGTCCTGAGGACACACCACAAGCACCCCGAGTTCGCCGGACCAAGGTTCTTCGTCAGGAACCAGTGGCTGGAGATGCACCCTATGGACGAGGCTGACAGGCTCGGCGACATCAAGGAAGACAACGGCATCGGCTACTGCAACATCACCAAGTGCTGCACCGAGGTCTGCCCGGTAGACATCCACATCACGGACAACTCCATCATCCCCCTCAAGGAACGCGTCGCCGACGAGTACTACGACCCGGCCAAATGGCTGATGCGCAAAATCCGGGGCAACGGGGGCTCGCGGAACGGAGGATAGCGCCTCGGAAAATGGGATTCATGAGTCCCGGACGCAGCGGAATTTCGATCTCCGTCGCGTATCCCGTTCCGAAAAGTTAGCGACCTCGGAACCCTCTGAACGCGCACCAAGCGCTTTGTGTACGCATACGCGAGGTAGAGCGTGTAGCAAGCGACCTCGGTAACGTAGAATGTACAGTGTATGACCGCCGCAGAGTTGACTGCCCTAGCTGCCATATTCGCACCTCTAGTTACGGCTGGTGGCGTACTGTTTGCTACCCGAATTTCCAACAAACACAACCGTGACCTCAAGTTGATTGAACTTGGAGAGCAGCAGGAAAGTACGAAACGACAGGAGAGACGCGAAGTCTACTTAGAGCTACTGAGGACGTACAGAATGTCAGTCCAGTACGCTGCACAGATGGGCTACATGGCTTTAGGCCAACAGTTGAGCGTAGACATAGAGGCCGTAGACGAGGCTACAGAGAAGTTTAGAAGACTGATACCAGAGCTAGAGATAGTAGGCTCAGACGAGGTTAGGGACTTATCTCAAGAACTTTACACTGCTACGGCTACGTGTAACGACGTCATGTACATAGAGAGCGAGAACCGTTTCGCAGCGTTCGACCGAGCCGGGAAGCAACCCACGCCACAACAGAAAGCCGCCATCTGGAAAGAAGTAAGCGCAGAGGTTCAGAAGGTGTACGAAGGGATGGGTATGGAGAATCTATACAGTCAACTGCGTACCCAGATAAGGAAAGAACTGGGTTTCATCTCACCAGCGACCGACCCCATACCTAGCGTTGAAGAAGCCAAGAAACTGCACAAACAACTGTTGAACGTAGACCAAATGAGGCTAAGGTCAAGCCAGCAAGGTAGTAACGCCGACGATACACGCGCAGAGGAGGGTTGATGGCGGAAGGGGATATAAACGCGAATATCGTACAAGCCAGACAATTTCAGTTGGTAGACGACCAAAACAACGTTCTCGCGCTGCTAGGATCGGGGCCAAACGGTTCAGCGGGGTTGGAAATCTACAAGGGCGATACGCCGAGACTTTCCTTGGGCACGGATGAAACGGGCAGGGTATCTCTCTCGTTGAGAGACAACGCAGGAACGATTAGCGTAAGGTTGGCCGTGGACTCAAGCGGTTCACCAACGGTGTTCACCTTCAGGGACGCACCCGAAAGAGTCAGGGCGCAAATCCTCTTGCAGGATGACGGAGCGGTAGGCGTAACCCTCACGGACGGAATGGGCGCGGAGCGCGTGAATATAACTGTGCTGGCCGATGGACTCGCACTTGTGGGGCTGTACGATAAGGATGGGAACCCTTCGGATGGGTTAGCGAATGAACGGCTGGAAGATTGACCTTCACGCAGCACAGATCCGACTGTTATGCTGATCCGTGTCGAGAACCAAGTTAGGCGCGAAAAGGGCGAGAATCCTCTTAGGAGCTTTTCCAACGAAGAGAGCGGACGACGGGCTTCGAACCCGCGACCTCCAGCTTGGGAAGCTGGCGCTCTACCAACTGAGCTACGTCCGCATGAGCAAATATTCTAGCACGGGGCGCGAGGCCGACGGACACCGAACGAAGGGAGAGCCAGCATGATCTTCGACAAGGTACTCGCCTACGGTAGGACCTTCGCGCGTATACTGCCACGCTATCGTGAG
>JACCSM010000421.1 GCA_013698525.1 Rubrobacteraceae bacterium | reverse complement strand
CATCTGATCGAGGATCTCGACGACCTCGCGCAGGCGGGCGGCGCGCTCGCGTGGGTTCCAGTCGGGGGTTCCCGTCATCGTGTGGTTCGTCTCCGCTCCTCCGGCCCCGATGCCCAGCTCCAGCCGGCCACCAGATACATGATCCACGGTGAGAGCCTGCTTGGCCAGAACCGCCGGGTTGTGCAAGGAGATGTTGGTAACTATCGTCCCCAGGCGTGTCCTCCTGGTGTGCGTGGCAAGGGCCGACAGAAGCGTGCATCCATCCAGGAAGGGCTCGCTTGGGAAAAAGGGGTCAACGAAGTGATCGGCGACCCTAAACCTCACTCTTAGGTTCGTGCGATATATGCGCCAGCGCAACGTGGACAATTAGTGCTTGCTTGTTTTCGTCATGCCAGCGTCACGTCTGGCCTGATCTCCTCGTCGGAGATACGGGCGGTGAAGGTCAGCCGTGTCGTCTGTGCACTATCGACCCCATATGATCGTGTCCGCCTGTGCGAAATAGGGGCAGTACGTGTCTTCTCCCGATACCCGGCGTCGGTTACACCTTAGAAGCGTCTACAATTAGCTGTTCGTAGAGGCGCCGCTTGTCCAGAGAGTGGTACGGTGAAGAGCAGTGGACGCTCCTCCTCGCACTACTGGGCCGACGCGACGTATTCCTATCCTGGTTCTGCTAGGAGCCAACGCGATCTCCGAGATGGGAAACGTCCTGGCGTTCGTGGCCATCCCGTGGTTCGTCTTGCAGACTACGGGCAGCGCTGCCAAGACCGGCCTCATCGGCGGAGCCTTCCTGCTTGCGGCCGTCGTGGCTGGTGTCGTCGGCGGGCCGGTCGTGGATCGCCTGGGTTTCAAGCGCGCCAGTATCGTTGCCGACCTTGCAGGTGCAGTGACGGTGGCGCTGATACCCTTGCTCTACCAAACGATAGGTCTGGCCTTTTGGCAGCTCTTGATGCTGGTCTTCCTCGGCGGTTTCCTCGATGCACCTGGCCACACGGCCCGCCAGAGTCTCGTCCCTGACCTTGCTGGGAAGGCCAGGATGCATATCGAACGGGCGAATGCGGCTTTTTGGGGTATCCAGCACGCTTCTTTCTTGCTGGGTCCGCCACTTGCGGGCGTTCTGATAGCTGTGTTCACGCCCAGCAATGTGCTGTGGATAGACGCGGCGACCTTCGTGATCTCGGCGGCCTTGGTCTCTGCGCTGGTTCCTTCAGTAGTCCCGCGAGTCGGCACAGCCGCCGCTGAGGGTCGACCTCCTGGCAGGTACCTCGCTGAACTCGCGGAGGGCATAACATTCATTCGCCGCGACCGACTCGTCTTCTGGATGTTCGGCATAGGGGTCATTGCCAACTTCCTGATCCTGCCCCTCTTCGCCGTGGTATTACCCGTCTATGCCAAGCAGACCTACGGTAGCGCAGTGAACCTCGGACTGATGCTCGGGGGCTTCGGTAGCGGCGCGCTGGCGGGCACCGTCTCCTACGGGACCATGTGCCACCTCCTGCCTCGCCGAGCGACGCTCGTGTCGGCCATCGTGGTTATGGGTCTACCGTTTTGGGTCCTGGTCGCAACCCCCTCGCTGGTGGTCACCATGGGGGCTCTCTTCGTCACGGGTTTTGCCCTGGGTCCGCCCAACACGCTGACGTATAGCGTGCTGCAGGAGCGCACCCCGCCGCAGATGCTCGGCCGGGTGCTCGGCGCGGGCGTATCGCTCTCGATGGTGGCCGTACCAATAGGGATGGTGCTTTGCGGGTACGCACTTGAGATCGTCGGCCTGCGTCTGACCCTTGCGGGCATCTCCGCCTGCTACCTGGCGGTAGGGCTTGTATCGTTTCTCACCCCGGCTCTGCGCGAGTTGGACAAGCCTCACGGGTAGCCGGCGAACGTGTCCGAGACGGCTGGCGGTTCCACGTCCTCGTAGATGCGCGCCGCCGAAAGCAGCCCGTTGCTCCCACGCTCGTAGACTGCGACACCCGCCTGGAGCGGGATCTCGCTGACCCCCCAGCGCACGCAGTTGTACTCGATGGCGCATCGCACGCCGTCGTCGGTGAGGGTGCAGTGCTTCAGCCCGATGCCACCCCCGTTGGCGAACAGGTGCGCGTCTAGCTCCCGCAGCGCTCCGGTGGAGGAACGCCCCTCCGCTCGGCTCGCGTGCGTAGCCGTCGGTCTCGAAGGTCCCCACGATCCCTTCCAGGTCGCCCTCTGCCAAGGCCCTCTGGTAGTCGCCCGGCGTCGCCTCGGCGTGGAGCTCCGGATCGGCCGGCAGCAACGGTGAGCGCACGCGGTGCTTACCCGTGAGCGGCCACATGCTATGGTAGACGCGGATCACCTTCACCGTGCGGTCGGGGTTGCGGTCGCGCAC
>JACCSM010000414.1 GCA_013698525.1 Rubrobacteraceae bacterium | reverse complement strand
CCTACCCGACGTCCCCTTGCGACAGACTCTCGGCTTCCTCCAGCACCTCGAACAGATCCTCGAGGCAGACGTCGTGGACCTCAGAGGCCGTCCCGTCCAGTTCGATGGTGGCATCCATGCGGCCGGTGTCGAGGAGCTGGACGCGGCACAGCACACCACCGGGCAACGCAGGCGGCAACCCCGCTTCGTCGGCGTCTTGCACGAGCACGTGCGGCTCGAAGCGCTCGGCCCTCCCGTCGAGGGGCCAGGGGGGTGCGAGCAGCACGTCGAAGTCGGGGCGGCGGCGGTGGATGGAGAGCGCAAGAACCTCCCTGTACAGGCGCGGTGTGATGGTGATGAGTATTCGCACGAAGAACCCGCTCCTCTCTGCAGACAAAGACCGCATGAAAGGAAACACACAGAGATCATCCACTGTGTAGTGGTCTACTTAGAATACACCCGCCGCACCCGTCCACAAGGGGTCCCGCTCGAAAATGTATCGAAAGGTGCATGTCCCTCGCTCGAACGACGTACCGTAGGGTACCAGTGGGCGGGTGTGGCGGGAAGAAGCACGCTGGCCAGGCTTACCCTGCCGCCACATCCCGAACCTCGGGGTTGTTGCGCAGCTTTCCCAGCCCGAGCCTCATGCGCCCCTTCACGGTACCCAGCGGCAGGCGGAGGCGCTCGGCTATCTCCATGTGCGTCAGATCAGAGAAATGAGCTAGCTCTAGGACTTGCTGTTGGACGTGCGGGAGGGCATCGAGTGCTTCGCGCACCCGACCCAGGCGGGCCTCGTGCCAGACCTGGGCGAAAGCCTCGCTGGACTCGTAGCGGGGTGCTGATGCCTCGACCTTCTCCTGCGTCCTGCGGCGGCTGGAGCGGACGCGCAGCTGATCTATGCCCTGGTTGCGGACCACCGAGAGGATCCAGGTTCGCACGCTGCCCCTCTGTGCCCGGTATCTTTTTGCCGAGCGCCAGATCTTGAGGAAGGCGTCCTGGGTCAAGTCCTCGGCGGCCTGCTTCTCGCCGGTCAGCTTGTAGGCGAGCGAGTAGGCGCTGCGGAAATGGCGGTCGTAGAGGGCGGCGAAGGCATCAGCATTGCCCCCACCCACGAGCACCATCAGATCCTCGTCCGCGAGGCGCGGGTAGCGTGCCTTGTAGTCCCCTCTCGACACTTGCACTCCTCTTCTCGCGTACATGCGAGCGCCGTTGGTTCATCCTGTGGTCCGTGGAACCGCAGCTCGCCCCATTGTGGTGGGGCCTTAGCGATCTAGCGGGCCCTTGTCCGGAACGTCGTCCGTTTATCTGTTTACCCGGATGCATAGATAAGGCAACGCCTTTTCGCCCGTTACGGACGAAAATGTGCCTAAAGATGTAGTTCACTGCCCGCGCACCGTCGTGGCTTTGCTGAAAGTCCTCGGCTAAGACCCATAACGAACTTCTGAGAAAGCCCGTTCACGCACTCGGGTGAACAAAGGCAGAAAAGAAGGGCAGGAGCTTCGACACCCCAGCCCTCACTATCCAGGATCCTCTTTCTACGCTAACAGATGCGAACTTCCTCGAAGCTTCGCTGGATATCGCAGCCGGAGTAGCCTGGGGCACAAATGCTCCCGGTTGTTTCCACTGTGGCCCGTCCGTTGTGGAAAGGTTTCTCTACCGGTTTCTACAGCATCAGCTAAGATCTTTGACGCCGTCCCGAGGGAGCCTCGGCATCTTAGAGCCATCCGTCCTGTTTCTCTCCTTCGAGGTTTCTGACCCGTGGTATTGAACGCCCTGGGTCAGCCTTCGGGCGTCGGCCAACGCCGCGTCGGAGGCGCATAGCCTCTCCAGATACCGTGGAGGCTTACGGCAGTTACCTTATCGAGCCCTTCGTGGGCGCCCCCGTGGGACGAGGTGTTCCTGATGGTGATGGAGGCCGAAGTGGAAGCGTCGGCAGGCGGTCCGCGCGTACCGCATCCAGATGCGGGTCGAAATTTGCGCTGCTCATACGCGCCGTGCAGCGTTCGAGTCTACCAAGAGCATAACTCCAGAAGTCCTCCGCCGGGTTGTCATTCGTGTGCTGGACAAAGCCCCAAAGGGACCAGTGCAGGTCGCTCATGGCTTTATAGAGCTCCAGACGCGAGTAGAGCGCAGGAGAAGCGGCGCCGTCGCAGTAGGCCTCCAGCATCAGACGGTCTTGCTCTGGCCCGAACCCAGCCTCGACGGAGAGGTCTCCAAGATCCCACATCGGATCGTTCATGCCAGAGTATTCCCAGTCGATGAGATAGATGCGGGCTCCCGCATCCAGTAGGTTTCCAGGCCACGGATCGTTGTGGCAAGGTACGAGCGGGACAGGAGAAGCCTCTAGCGCCCGGCGTACCGCCCTCGCCTTCTGCCCTACCTCGTAGTATTCCTGCGGCAGCGCAGGCCGCCATCCGCGTAAGAGCTCGACGTAGTCCTCGATCTCGGCGAAGACATCGAAGCGGGACGCGAAAACCTTTCTCAGGCGGTGAACCCGCTTGAGCAGCAGCGCTGCCCTGATCGGCGCCCCCATATCCCTGCTCCAGACCTGCCCCCCGTTCATGGAAATTCCTTCAACGAACTGGGTTACCATCGTGCCGTTTTCAGCATCGAAGTAAATGACCTCTACGTTGATCCCGGCTGCTGCCGCAACCCTCGCGTTGTGCTTCTCTGCAGCCCGGTCTATATAGTCGGAGGTACCTTCTCCGGCGAGCCGAAGCACGTAAGCCGCTCTACCTATCGTCACCTTGTAACAGACGTTGGTTAGAGAGCCGCTGAGTGGTTCGAGTTTGATGACTTCCTGTGGTACGTTCCTGAACAGGGGCACGCGTGCCAGCGCGGCATACACTCTCTCCAATCCAGCTCCTCTCTTGTATCCGTTTCGAAGGGCGCTCCCCAGCGCCCGTGATGTGGTCAAACCATTGTAAACTCTATGTTAACCGTGCACAAACTCCGGAGAGTTCGAAGCCTTGTCGGTCTGTCTTCGGGACGCGTAAACGATGGTTGCCTGGCCGATGTGGCCTCGCAGGGCGTCGTTGCGCGCCACATAGGTTTCTAGCTCTCCTCGCTCGTCCAGCTTACGGAGCCGGGAGAGGGCGTGGTCCAGGCGGTCTCCGGAGACCAGCGACCAGACTGAATCTCCGTCCCGCCACTCCTTATTCAGGGGACCGCGGGGGGCGAAGTAAGACTCGCCCTGGACCGTGGCGTCGACCGGCGCGAAGCTTCCCCGGTACGCGAAACCGCAATCATCGAGAATTTCGAGCAGCTCGTCGAGGGGAACGTAGCGGTTTCGGAGAGCATCTGCGGCCTCCGGGATCAGGGGGTAGTGCCAGTAGCCGTGGCGCAGTTGCTCTTGCGAGCAGGTGCTGACCGTGAGGATGCCGCCTGGCTTCAGAACCCTGGCAAATTCTCTGAAGGCCAGGCGATGGGCAGGGAACCCTTCTGAAGCATCGTCAGGCAGGTGGTGAAGTACCTGGTTGATCATGACCCCGTCGAGAGTCGAGTCCTCGAAGGGCAGCTCATCGATTCTCGAGGAATGGAAAGAGATGCGGTCCTTTGCCCAGGCCAGCTTGCGCGCGGCGACCTCGAGCATGCCTGGGTTCAGGTCTACCGCCTCGATTCGTCCGACGTAACGGAGCAGCGCCTCGGAGTAGCTGCCTGTGCCACACCCTGCATCCAATATTACCGTCTGATCCAAAGGCACAGGCGCGTGGGCGAAGCAGCCTATGATGACCTCGGTGCCGACCGGCTCCCTGGTCCTGTCGTAGTTGCCGGATTTGTGCGTGTAGTTCTCGTAGCTGCTCAATCCAGTTATCCCTCCTCGGTCCGTTCTTCTCCTACGATCACGTGAGCTTATTCTACAGAGCCGGTTAAACCCAGGTTTTACCCATCGTTAACCCTTGTTTCACCCAAGGAAGTATCGGCGAGCCTATACTGCGCGCGATCTCGTGCGGCTCTAAGGGAGGAAGGACCGTATGGCCTTTCGGAGTGTGGGCACCAACCTGTCCCGACTGTATCTGGACAACCTCTGTCAGCTCTCGGAGGACCTCGAGACCCTAAAGGGTGCCGGATCGGATTTCGTTGAGATCTGGCCCCACCATCTTGGAGTCATTCTCGGCGGCAGCCTCGATGAGATCAGGCTAAGAGCGACCAGGGACATGCTGCTGGAGGCCGACCTAGCTTACACGGTGCACGCCCCGCTCGAGGTCAACCTCATGGATCCAACCTCACCCGCCCTTCAGCGCGACGTCCTCGACGCCAGCCTCCGGTTCGCGCACGTTATCGGCGCGGAGGTGGTAGTCTGCCACGCCGGCCAGCGGGTAGCCGCGCGCGACTTCAGGCACAGCATGAGTGACCAGCTCATCGCCGAACGGTCAGCCCTGCGGTGGGCTGGAGACCTGGCGGAAGATCTGGGCCTGGCCATCGCCGTCGAGAACTACTACCCCGAGCAGCCTATCCTGCGCGGCACGGTCTACGACTACTCGGTCTGGCCCTCCGAGCTGGCCGAGCAGATCCATATGGTCCGACATCCCGCTGTGGGCATCTGCCTGGATGTGGGACATGCAGCCCTCGCGGCGGGCGTCTTCGGCTTCGACTACATCGAAGAGTGCGCCGCCCTGGCACCGCTCGTTCGTCACGTACACCTTCACGACAATCTGCAGAGGACGAACCTCACGGATGAGCCGGCGGTCTCCGAGCACACGGTCTACGGGCTTGGAGATTTGCACCTCCCACCTGGCAGAGGCACCATCCCGCTCGGAGACCTGTTCCAGCAGATGAACTTCCCCGAAAACCCCTCGTGCTGCGTGGAGTTGTCCCCGGAGCACTTCTCCCAGGTTCCTGAGGCTCTCCACGCCGCCAGAGAGCTTGGCCTGCAGACAGCGTCCAGGGAGCGAGTGCCAGCCTGAGCCTGGCGCCAGGGCGGTTCGGGCTGAACTCAATACTAAAGCGGCTAGATGCGTGTTGCGTGGATCGATGGTACAACGGGGCCATCCGAAGCCTCGACGAAAGGAACCTCGGATAGCCCACACTAAGCATAATGAGCCACTCGAGCGCCTGGAAGGAGAAGCCCCGTTCGAAGCCAACAAGGAACTCGTGAGGCGCCACTTCGAGGAGATCTTCAACCGGAAGAACCTGGCGGTCTGCGACGAGATCATGGCAGAGGATTTCGTCGAGCACGCGGCCGCGCCCTTCTCACAGTCTGCTCCTGGAAGGGTGAAAGG
>JACCSM010000409.1 GCA_013698525.1 Rubrobacteraceae bacterium | reverse complement strand
GCCGTGCTCGAGGAGATACCTGAACCTGGCGTTTGTCTCTGCGGCCGTCCCGTAACCTGCAAACTGGCGTACCGTCCAGAGCCTTCCACGGTACATGTTCGGGTAGACGCCGCGGGTATACGGATACTCTCCTGGATACCCGAGTCTCTCGTCGTAGTCGCCCTCGACGTCCTCGGGGGTATAGAGAGGTTTGATCGGCACGCCCGACATCGTCGAGAACTCGGCGTCGCGCTCAGGTCCCTTCGAGTACGCTTCCTCCCAGCGGTCTTTCGCGCTCTTCCTGGTATCCAAGGTGTGCTCCTCCTACGTCTCTAACCCCTGCGCCAAGACTGTAGCATAAGCAGGTGCTTACCCGACGACAGGCCGCGACTGTTCGACGCTGCCAGGGGCTTCGGCCTGTTCCTTGAGGATGGCGCGGGAGATGACGAGGCGTTGGATCTCACTGGTCCCCTCGTAGATCTCCGTTACCCGTGCGTCCCTATAGTACCTCTCGACGGGATGGTCTTTCATGTATCCCCGGCCGCCAAGGACCTGAATCGCCTCGTAGGCTACCTCGTTCGCGACCTGCGAGGCGTAGAGCTTTGCACGGGCTCCTGACTCGGCATGGCGCTCTCCCCGGTCTTTCATCCACGCCGCCTCGTAGACGAGCAGACGGGCGGCCCTTATCTTCGTCTGCATGTCTGCCAGCTTGAAAGCTATCGCCTGATGCTCGGCAATCGGCTTCCCGAACGTGGTGCGTCCCGCAGCGTATTGCGTGGCGTAGCGGAAGGCCGCCTCGGCGATACCGACGGCCTGCGCGGCTATCCCGATCCTGCCCGTGTCCAGCGTCCCGAGCGCGACGCGAAGCCCTCTCCCCTCTTCCCCGAGCCGGTCCTCTTCAGGTATGAAGACGTTGTCGAATAACACGTCGTCCGTGGTGGCGGAGATGACGCCCATCTTCTCCGCATGTTTGCCGAAGGAGATGCACTCGGCGTCCATTCCGACGATGAAGGCCGTAACGCCTTCGGGGGCACGGGCGAAGAGGATCATGGTCCCTGCGACGCGACCGTTCGTAACCCACTGCTTGTGTCCCGAGATGCGGTAGCCGCCCTCGACCCGTTCGGCCCGCGCCCGGATCGCGGAGGCGTCGGACCCCGTCTCCGGTTCTGTGAGGGCGAAGCATCCGATGCTCTCTCCCCGCGCCAGCGGCGGCACCCACCGCGCCTTCTGCTCCTCGGTGCCGAACATCACGATGGGCAACGTGCCGGCGCTCGTATGTACCGCGAGCGTTGCACCCACCCCGGCGTCCGCGCGGCTAACCTCCTCGATCAGTAGACAGTAGGAGAGCAAGTCCATCCCGGCCCCACCGTACTCTTCGGGCACACATAGCCCCATAAGGCCGGCGTCGGCCATCTTCTCCAGCGTCTCGAAGGGGACACGGTCCTCCCGATCGAGCTCAGCGGCGTGGGGCGCTACTTCGCGGTCTGCGAATTCGGCCGCGCGCTCTTTGATGTCTAGCTGCTGAGGGCTGAGTACGAAGTTCATGGAATCCTCCGGAGTCTGAGTGTTTGTGCTTATGACTATAGCAAGCAAAGCGGTGAACCGGGATCGTCGAAGGCGAGCGGGGCGGTGGGTTGGGCTACAATGATTCCCACCACAAGGGAAGCGTTGGAGGAGTGTGCTGATGCTGGTAAAGGACGAGCTTCTGGACAAGGTCGTGGCCCGCGTCAGGGAGCAAATGCCGGAGGATCAGGCACCGCAGGTCGAGGAGTTCGCGCGCCAGTACTATGGTTGGGTCGACACGGAGGACCTGGAGGACCGCTCGCCGATAGACGCCTACGGGGCCGCGATCTCCCACTGGAGCTTCGCCGGGCGGCGCGAGCCAGGGGAGTGGAAGATCCGGATCTACAACCCCCATTTCGAGGAACACGGCTGGCAGTCGACCCACACCGTTATAGAGATGGTCAACGACGATATGCCCTTTCTGGTCGACTCGGCGAGGATGGAGATAAACCGCCAGGGCTACGCCATACACATGATCCTCCACCCCGTCATAAACGTGCGCCGCGACGCGGAAGGCCGGCTCCTCGACATCCTACCTCCTGACACGGACGAGGAAGACGCCATCTCCGAGTCGGTGATCCACGTCGAGGTTGACCGCCAGACGGAGCCGGAGGTGCTCGAGGACCTGAAGCAATCTATCCAGAAGACCCTCGCTGACGTGAAGGCTGCCGTCGAGGACTGGCCCGAGATGCGCGGGAGGGTCGGGGAGATAGTCTCCGTGCTCGAAGAAGACCCGCCCGACTTCGAGCCGGATGACCTGGCCGAGGCCCGCGCGTTTCTGGAGTGGGTCGACGACGACAACTTCACGTTCCTCGGCTATCGCGAGTACGACCTGAGTACGCAGAACGGCGAAGACGTCCTCTGCGCCGTGCAGGGGTCGGGACTCGGCATTTTGAGACAGTCGGAGTCAGGACCGGTCTCCCACAGCTTCGCCGAGCTCCCGCCCGATGTGAGGAGGCTCGCCCGCACCCCCAAGCTCCTGAACCTGACGAAGGCGAACTCGCGGGCGACGGTGCACAGGCCCTCCTACCTCGACTACATCGGCATCAAGAAGTTCGACGAGTCGGGCGAGGTCACGGGGGAGCGGCGGTTCCTCGGGCTATACACCTTCTCCGCCTACATCGCGAACGTCTTCGACATCCCGCTCGTCAGGCGCAAGGTGCGTTACGTTCTGGAGAGGTCAGGTTTCCCCGAGGGGAGCCATAACGAGAAGGACCTCGTCGAGATCCTGGAGACCTACCCGCGCGACGAGCTGTTCCAGATCTCCAAGGAGGAGCTCTTCGAGATAGCGATGGGCATAGTCCACCTGCAGGAGCGCCACCGCGTCAGGTTCTTCGTCAGGCGCGACACCTACGGACGCTTTTTCTCCTGCCTCGTCTTCGTTCCTCGCGACCGCTACAACACCGTGATCCGGGAACGCATGCA
>JACCSM010000322.1 GCA_013698525.1 Rubrobacteraceae bacterium | reverse complement strand
GGGCTAGGTCCGTAAATGCTCATGTGGGGTTGTCCAGCCGACGCAAGGCCACCTCACGAGATGAGTAGAAGCCGGTATCGGGATGCTGCCAGATAGTGAGGGAGAGCGGCCCGCATCGGTCCTTCGGAACCCACCCGGCGGCGATGAGGCGGCGTTCGTCGGGGTCGCGCTTGGTTGCGCGGGCGGTGTTGATGTTGGTGTCCGGGGGGGCTTTCGCATGTTTTGCATGGTGGTGACCTGGGGCATCCGAGAAAATCACATCCCCCGTTCCTTGCTCCTCATCACTCCGCCCTCGGCTCTCTTTCAGAGCTTCGAGCCACGGCCTACGAACGCCCATCATCTACTCCTCTCTCGGTGTGCGATTTTTTGGAATCCCTGGAGTGGGGAACGTGCAAAACATGCAAAAGGGTGTCCGAGGGGGCTTTCGCATGTTTTGCATGGTGGTGACCTGGGGCATCCTGAAATTTCACGCTCCCCCGTTCAGGCTCGGATGTAGGCGTAGTAGGGTAGCCGGACGCCCGCCTGTGTCGGTCTTCTCGACGCGCAGCCAGCCGTAATCTTCGAGCACCGCGGCGGCGGCGTTCACCTCTTCGGCTGTCGAGAGCCGTGACCACTCCCGGCCACGGTAGACGCTACGCAACGTGTCCGCGTCTTTCACATCGCCTTTGTGGATGCGAGAGAGCAACGCCCGCGCCCCGTCGAGCGCCGGACTCTCCGCAGAGCCGTAGAGCCGCTGGGCGTGGGTTCGGAGATACTCGCACCACGACGCCGCCCGGATGGCGGCCTCGATGCTCACGCCCGAGCTCGCGTCCGCGTCTTGCTCCGGGCTCTCGTTCACGCGGTCCATGAGATGGAAGATCATGGCCAGCGACGGCATGAGGGAGCGGTACTTCGCTAGATGGTTTCGGAGCGCGGGCGCGAGGTCCTCATCCCGGAGATCGGCCTCTAGTTCCCCGCGCCATTCATCGAAGACGTCTTGAGCTTCGCGGGAGAAACCAAGCGCCGGGATGCCCGCGCCGTCTTCGTCGGCTACCGCCCCGAGCTTCTCGGGGTCCAGGGCGTCGAGAGCCTTGTAGACCGCGTAGGCGCGGTTCTTGGCATCCGCGTCCGGGTAGCGGTCCACGTTGGCCCAGGCTCCGGGCGGCGGATCGGGCCAGACGAGAAGTTGGAAGCGCTGGAGGAGGCCATCGTCTCCGCGCCCCCCACGGGCGACCTCGTGGACGTAGGAGGCGAGTGGCCCCGGCTGGATGCCTCCGAGCACGGAGACGCACAGGGCCGGGATGTATGACGAGCCGCGCCCTATGCGGTCTATCTCGAAGGCTCCCGAGCCGTTCCAGGCTTCGAGGTAGAACGCCTTGTCCATCTCCCGGCCTTGTTTGTCGAGGCTCCTGAGCCAGCCGGTGAGTTCGTCGCGGTTCACGAGAAGACCACGCGGGTTCTCCCCGAGTAGCTCGGCTAGTTTCTCGACGGTCGGGTCGTTGGTCTTGTAGCGGCGCATGGCCGGGGGCTCAGGCGTCTGTGTGTCCCGCTGGCGGGCTATGAGCTTGTCCAGCCCCGAACGGTCGCCGTCCTTCTTCGCCGCCTCCTTGCCCGCCGCCTTGATCTGAGCCTTGAGGCCCTCGTTGATGGCCTCGACCGCCTGGGCGTCGGCCTCGTGCTCTTCCATCGCTTCCCCGTGGGCCTCGCGGGCCTCGACGACGAGCCGGTCCAGGGGTCTCGTGATCTCAGCGAGCGCCGGGCTCTTGAGGGCGGCTGGTGGCCCCACGACCGCGCCCCAGATGTTGGGGACCACGAGCCAATCATCGCGGCGCTTCGGACGGATGCCAACCGACCGCCCGATCAGTGACGCGGCAACCACGACCGCGCCGGCGGCGCAGTAATCGGCGGGGACCTGCATCCGCTCCGAGATGTCCAGAATCCACCCCCGCAAGGGACCGGGGAGCATCTCCGGGTCGAACGCCGCAACGGGTGGCAGGCCGTCAGGGAGTGGGGCGGGGTCGTCCCATGCGGTGCCGGGGAGCCCCGAGACGCCGGGCTCCCCGGCGTGGCCGTTGCGCTCGTAGGCTTCGGGCTCGTAGTGCTTCCTCAACTCCCGCCAGCGGTTCTCCCCGGTCGTACAGGAGTCGTGCTGACAGCCGGCGGAGATAGCGCCGCTCGGGAACTGGACGATGTAGCAGGCGTTGTCGGTGTGGCCGTTGAAGGGACACTCTTCGAGGATGTAGCGGTAGCCCTGCTGCCAGGGGCCTTCACGCTTCACAGGGACGCCATGCTCTTCGATCCACGCGGGCAGGTCGAACTCCGGGTACTCTCCCGGCCTGATGCGCCGCTCTTGTCGAGGCCGCTCCGGCTTCGATCTCGCCACGGCCTGGAGCTTCTCCCTGCTCACCTCTACGCGCTCTCCAGGGACCTTCAGGAGCCTGCTGACGCGGTGCGGCCTGTCTTTGGTAGAGTCGCCCTTGCGGGCTGTCGTGCCGTAGAGCTTCCAGATCCTCGCGGCGTTAGAGGTCGTGGTGTCCACGGAGACCCGCTCATCGGAGAACCGGAACGAGAGGGCTTCCAGGACATCGCGCACGAGTTGCAAGTTCTCCGCGTCGTTGGGAAGGCCAACCTTGTAGAGGAGATGCGCCCCGTTGCCGGAGTCCGCCGCCACCGGCTCCGGCCAGCCCTGCTCTTTCAAGTAACCGAACACTTCGCGCGCCCTTCCAAGCGCGGCCTCTTTTTCTTCATCCGTGGCGGATACCCCGGACGGCCTCACCGGGTCGAGGTCCACGAGGAGCCAGTGCCGCCGGAGGATGTCTCTGTCCGAGGTCGTCTCCCGAAGAGGCCGCTTGATCCGGTTCTGTGCCCTCGCCAACAGCGCCTGCTCGACCGGGTTGGCAGTGACATAGACGGTGAAGCCCTGTCCATCGAGCTTGGTGGCTTCTCTTGCCGCAGCGGCGGGATCATCGAAGTAGCCGGCGGCCGTGGTCCCGTTCTTCAAGGCCCGGATCTCCAGAACGTCTCCCGGCCCGGAGAGAGTCTCGATAGCCCGCAGGATTTCCGCGCTCACGGTGCCACGGAGTTGGCGCCGCCCGGCTCGACTGTCAGGACATAGATACCGTGCTTGATGTGCTCGACGCGGGAGCCGGGCAAGGCACGATGCCAGCCCTGAAGTTCGTCCCACGAGCGGCGAGAGATGATCTTAAATAGGATCAGGGTCTCTGTCTGGTGTTCGATGTAGAATTCATTCTGCGGGGCGTCCATGAGATCCTTTCGCCTCGTATTCACGGGCCGCTTGTCGTGGGGCGGCCCGCTTTACTTCCTGTTTCTGGAATCCATCCAGCGGTCCAGCTCATCACGGTGAAACCGGACGGCCATGCCGGGGCCTGATGCTCGGAGCTTGGATGCTTTCACCGCTCGGTAGATAGTTGTGCGCTCGCACCTGCAATACTGAGCCGCCTCTTCGTAAGTAAGGTATGGGCTCTCGGTTACTGTTGCTTCCACTCGCGTCCGCCTCCTCGGGGCTGCCTGCCGTTGCTGTCGTTGGCGTTTCGGGGATGCTACAATCAGTGTGTATCCATAAAAGAACTACTTGGGAGGATACACCTATGGATGAAAAGGCAGTTTGGGAGTTAACCCTAAGAGATCGGTGGGGCATAGAGTCGATCGCGGACCGAGAATTCATAGACGACGTTTGGGGAAGGCTTGTGGGTGATCGCGGAGTGGTCGGACAGTGGGGCGAGACACGCGCCGGGGCCCTGGAAGAACTGCTCGAGACGACGGAGGGATACTGCAAAAGCCATCGCCTCGGTCGCGAACGTGGGGGCGCGGCGGGCCTTGGCGGGCGCCCCTCTGGAGCGAGTGAAGAAAAGAAC